>NZ_JBHYDW010000041.1:0-27993 GCF_051860475.1 Elioraea sp.
AACAGCGGCACCGCCAGCAGCGGGAAGTTGTCGATGCCCTGAAGGATCTGGTTGGCGAGGCTCTCGAGCGGCAGGTCGAGCTGGAGCAGCACCACGAGCGAGGTCAGCAGGAGCGCGAAGCCGATCTCGATGCGCAGGAACACCAGCAGGAAGAACAGCCAGATCAGGATCGCGAGGGGGGTGAACACGGTTCAGGCCGCGAAGGCCGCGCGGCATGCGGTGATGTCGCGCACGGCCACCTCGACCAGGAACAGCAGCATCAGCGCCGCGCCGACCGGCATCGCCGCCATCTGCCATGCCTCCGCGATCCCGAGCGTCTCGAGATCGCGGAACAGGCCGATCTCGGTGAAGCCGATCCCACCCCAGAACAGCACGGCCGCGGCGACGGCGATCCCTGCGTCGCCGAGCAGCTTGAGGCATGCACGGCCGCGCGGCATCGACGGCGGCAGCACCTCGCACACGTAGTGCGCCGAGCGGCGCACGGCCACGGCGGAGCCCAGGAAGACGCACCAGGTGAACAGGAACAGCGCCGCTTCCTGGGTCCAGATCGCGGGCACGCGCAGCACCTCGCGGCCGCCCACCTGCCAGGCGATGGTGAGGATCAGGCCGGCGAACAGGAGCCCGAGCAAACGGACCAGCGCCCGTTCGAGCCCTGCATTGACGGCGACGAGCAGCCGCAGCGTCAGGCCGTGCGCACGGCGGCGCGCACCATGTCGAGCAGGTCGCGCGCGTTGTAGCTCTGGGCAAGCTCGTCCTGGAGCGGTGCCAGCGTGCGTGCGAAGGCGGCGCGGTCGGGCTCGTGCACGGTGATGCGGCCGGCGAACTCGGTGCGCGCGCGCCGCACCACCCCCTCGTCCGCCTCGATCCCGGCGCGGGTGCCGACCTCCATCGCCTCGGCTGCTGTGGCGCGGAACGTCGCGCGATGCGCCTCGGGGATCTTCGCAAGGCTGCGCGCCGACATCGTGAAGTGCCCGACCTGCACCTCGTGCATGGTGAGCGACAGATGCGGTGCGACCTCATAGAAGCGCTCGGCGATGTAGCCCGAGAGGCTGCTCTCCAGCGCCTGTGCCACGCCGGTCTGGATCGAGGTGTAGACCTCCGCCCAGTTGATCGTGACGGGCAGGGTGCCGAGCGCCTGCCACTGCCGCGCGACGGCCGGCGAGGGCGGCACGCGCATCTTCAGCCCCTTGAGGTCGTCGAGCGTGCGGACGGGGCGGACGGCGGAGAGGTTGCGCGTCCCGCCCATCATGAAGCCGAGCAGCATGAGCCCCGTGCGCCGCTCCTCGTAGAGCGCCTGCACGCGCGCGGCGATCGGCCCGTCGGCGCGCATCGCGCGGCGGAACGCGTCGTAGTCCGGGATCAGATAGCCGAGCGAGAACACGTTGTACTGCGGCACCTGGGCGGCGGCGTTGTTGGTGGTCGAGATCATCAGGTCGATCGTGCCGAGCCGCATCTCGTCCAGCACCGCGCGGTCAGGTCCGAGCTGGGCCGAGGGGAACAGAGTGGAGCGCACGGCACCGTTGGTGCGCTTGGCGATCTCCTCGCCGAACCAGTCGGCCGCCGCGTTGTAGGGATGCGGCGAGGTGACGAGCGTATGGAGGCGTAGGCTCACGGCGGCCTGCGCGCGCGCCACGAAGGGCGTCGCGAGCAGGGTCGAGCCGACGAGAAGCGAGCGGCGCTGGATCATGGTCGTCACTCCGCAGCGAGGGGAAGGGTGGGGGCCAGGCGCCAGCCGTACGTCGCGTCGAGCCCGAGCGCGTGCACGATCTCGATGCCCTTGGCCAGGTGGGCCGCCTCGAGACCGCGGAGCGGCCGGCGTAGATCGCCGGCGGGGAGCCCGACCGCCTTCATCAGCGATTTCACCGCGACCGGGTTGATCGCCGAGTAGGTGAAGTGCAGCAGCGGCAGCAGCCGCAGGTAGGTCTCGCGGAACACCGCACTCCGCTCCGGCGTGGCCCACGGCGTGGAGAGGCGCGCCATGCCGGCCGGGTCGATGTTGCCGGTCATGTTCGCCGTGCCGTGTCCGCCGAGCGACATGGTGGGCACGACGAGGCCCAGATTCGGGCTGTCGCAGCACATCACCGTCGCGTCCGGCCTGCCGGCGAGCACCTGCGCCACCTGGCCGACGCGCGCGGTCGACTCCTTCAAAATGACGTAGTTCGGGTGGCGGAACAGGCGCAGCAGCGCGTCCCAATGCAGGTCGGTCTTCACCCGTGGAGGGTTGTTGTAGATGCCGAGCGGCAGATCGACCGCATCGGCGACCTCGGCGAAGAACGCCTCGATGTCGGATTCGGCCGCACAGATATAGGCCGGGGCCGCAAGGATCGCGCCGTCCGCGCCGTTCGCCTTGGCGTGGCGCAGGTAGCCGATCGTCGTCTCGGTGTTGTTGCCGGTGCAGCCGTAGAAGAACTTCATCCGCCCGTCACGGAAGCGGATCGTCTGCTCGACGATCGCGCGGCGCTCCTCCGGGCTCAGCATCGAGACCTCGCCGGTCGAGCCCATGATCAGCACGGCGGACGTGCCGTTGGCGGCCTGCCAGTCGAGCAGGGAGCGGAAGGCGCCGAAATCGACCGCGCCGTCGGCGTTGAACGGAGTGATCAGGGCGACGAAGCTGCCCTCGACCCGCATCTTGGCCATGGTTGAACTCCCGGTTCCGATGCCTCACGTTAAGCGCGAGGGGCCCGCCGGTCCAGGCCGGCCCCGGCGCGGGAGAGCATGGATGACATACGAGATCCAGTACTGCACCTCCTGAAACTACGAGCCGCGGGCCCTCCGTGCGAGGGATCGACTGCTCGCGAAGAACCCCGGGGCGATGGTGACGCTCATCAAGGCCTCCGGCGGCGTCTTCGAAATCCTGAAGGACGGCAGGCTGGTGTGGTCGAAGAAGGCCACCGGCAGCTTCCCGACCGACCAGGAGGTGGACGCGCTGGCCTGACCGGTGTGTCGAGGGTGCGGCGCGGCGGGAGCGACCCCGCCGCGCCGGTCACAGATGAGATCCATGGCCCAAGTGGTGCTCGACCGCGCGGCGATCGCGCGCATCCGGGTCCGCAACCGGATCGAGACGACGGCGACGCTCGCGGCGCTGGCGCTGCTTGCCGGGGCGATCGGCTTCCTCGCCGCTGGCGTCGACGGGCTGGTGATCGGCGCGATCATGGTCGCGGCCGGGCTCTCGTTCGGCGCGCTGCCGGCTGATGCGGTGTTCCGGCAGGGCTTCGGCGCGGCACCGCTCTCGCCGTTCCAGGCCCCCGGGCTGAATGCGCTGGTGCAGGAGCTGTCGAGCCGGGCGGGCCTGCCGGCCGTGCCGCGCCTCTATCTGCTGCCCGTACCGGTGCTCCAGGCGGTTGCGGCCGGAACCACCGAGCGGCCCGGGATCGGCGTGACGCGCGCGCTGGTCGAGACCCTGCCGGCCGACGAGCTCGCCGGGGTGCTCGCGCACGAGATCAGCCACGTGCGCCACGGCGACCTGACGGTGATGCGGGTCGCCGCGGCCGCCTCGGGCATCACGCGGGCGATGGCGCAGGCGGGACTGATCGTGCTGATCCTCTGGGGCGCGGGCGCGTTCGGCGCGCATCCGCTGCTGCCCGTACTGCTCATCCTCGCGCCCCTCGCGTCCGACCTGCTCACGCTCTCGCTGTCGCGCACGCGCGAGTTCCTTGCGGATGCCGGCGCCGTGGAGCTCACCGGCGACCCGCTCGCGCTCGCCTCGGCGCTGAAGCGGCTCAAGGCTCTGCAGGGCGACGATTTCGAGCGGCTTGCCTCACGCGGGCCGCGCTGGCTCCGCTGGTTCCGCACCCACCCGACGATCGAGGAGCGGGTGGCGGCGCTCGCCGCTGCTGCCGTGCCGGTTCGTCCGGCGCGGCCCGCCTGGGACGGCGTGCCCTGGACCTCGCCGCCGGCCGTCCGCCGCCGGCCCAATCCCTGGCGCCGATAGGCGCGGATGACGTGCGCGGCTATCGTCGCGCCATGACACCGCTCTCGCCCGGCATGCGCGTCCGCAACCCGAACCGGCCCGACTGGGGCGAGGGCCAGGTGCAGTCGGTGGTCGGCAACCGGGTGACGGCGAACTTCGAGCATGCCGGCAAGCTGCTCGTGAACACCGCGGTCGTGACGCTCGATCCGGTCGAGACCGAGCGCGATCCGGTCGCGTGAGTGGTGCCATGGAGGCGGGGTGGGGCGCGGCCTTTGCCGCGCTGATCGACTGGCGGCTTGCGCTCGCGGCCGTCGTCACCGCGGTCGCCGGGGTGATGCGCGGCTTCGCCGGGTTCGGCACCGCGATCACGCTCGCGCCCACCTTCAGCGTGCTCTGGGGACCCGCGGTCGGCGTGCCGACCATGCTGCTGATGGAGGCGCTGATCGGCAGCCAGCTGCTGTTCGGCGCCTGGAGGGACGTCAATCGCCGGGTGACCATCCCGATCACCCTGGCGGGCTGTCTGCTGGTGCCGGTCGGCACGTGGATCCTGTTCCTGATCGATCCCGAGACGCTGACGCGCGCGATCGGCGCACTCGTGCTGCTGTTCGGCGCTCTGCTGGCATCCGGCTGGCGCTACCAGGGCGCGCGGCCGCTGCCGCTCAACCTCGCGGTCGGTGCGACCGCCGGCGTGCTGAAGGGGGCAACGGGGATGAGCGGCCCGCCCGTCATCCTCTATCTGCTGGCCGGCAACGAGGCGGCGAAGGAGCACCGCGCCAACCTGATCCTGTTCTTCGCGGTGCTCGGGCTGGTCGCGCTGATCCCGCCGTTCCTGACCGGCCTGTTCACCCTGGAGGTGCTGGCGAAGGTGGTCGTGCTGACGCCATGGCTGCTCATTTTCGTCCGGATCGGCGCGGCGCTGTTCGGGCGGATCGGCGCGAGGCAGTTCCGCACCGTGGCCTATGGCGTCCTCGCCGTCGTCGGCGTTGCCGCGCTGGTCGCGTGAGGGGTCGGTTTCGCGCGCGGCCGCCCCACCAACCCCGCGCGATACCCGTTCTCCAAAGGTCCGGCCTCTGGAGATCTGGTATCAGCCGCGTGGCCGGGCGTCGCGCGCGAACAGCAGATAGACCAGCAACCCCGAGCCGAGGCAGGCCGCGACTGCGATGAAGGCGGCCGCGTAGGCGTCGGGCGAACGGACGCCGTCGACACCTGCGGGAAACGCGCCGACCACCCGCCCGGCGAGCACGGGCAGCGCGGTCGAACCGATGAGCTGGAACAGGTTCACCGTCGTCACGCCGCGTCCGGCAAGCGCCTCGGGAAAGAGGCTGCGCCCGTGCGCCACCGTGACGACGCTGTAGCACGTGACAAGGCACAGCAGCACCAGCAGCCCGATCGCGAGCGCGGTGGAGCGGTGGCCGAATGTGGCAAGCCCGACCAGGGTCGCGATGGTCGCGCAGGCGCCGGGCACGACGATCCACTTGCGCGTGTTCAGCCTCAGGTCGAGCGGGCCCACCACCAGCGTGCCGGCCGCCTGTGCCGCGGCCATCGCCAGGATCACGTGCCCGCGCGACACCGGCGCGAGGGCGTGCACATCGGCCAGATACGGGCCGGCCCAGAGCGTCAGCACCACGGCCGCGCTCGCATAGACGAAGGTGTGCATGGCCAGCACCGGCAGCAGCCCCCTGGTGCGCCAGACCGCCAGCAATCCGGCGAGCACCGCGGCAAGCCGCTCCGGCGGCCGCGGCGGGGTCTCGCGGCCGGGCGGGTCGTCGGTGACCAGGCGGTGGAAGGCGAGCGTGATGAGTGCGGTCAGCGCCGCCGAGGTCGCGAACATGCCGCGCCAGCCGATCAGCGCCGCCCCGGCGGCGAGGGGGGTGCCGGCGGCAAGACTGCCGATCTGGCTCAGCGCGAAGACGCGGCTGACGGTGGTCGCGAGCCGGGCCGGACCGAACCAGCGCGCGCACAGCACGACCGAGGCCATGAAGCTCGCCCCGCAGCCGGCGCCGAGCAGCAGCCGCGCACCGATCAGGCTGGCCGGGTCGACCGCCACGGACTGCAGCGCCGCGCCGACCACCGCCGGCAGGCCCAGCAGCGCGACCGTGCGGCGTGGCCCGATCCGGTCGAACAGCAGCCCGACGGGGATCTGCATCAGGCCGAGGGTGAAGAAGAACGCGCCATTGGCGAGGCCGAGCGCGTCCGGCGACAGGGCGAGATCGCGCGCGAGTTCGGGGGCGAGCGCACCGAGGTTCGCGCGATGGAAGTTGCTCATCGCGGTCAGCGCCGTCAGCGCGGCGATCAGCCGCACGACTGTGCCCGGAGCGGGGCCGGCTCGGTCCTGGGGGTCTCGCGTCACGTCCGCGACGATGGCATGGAACGGGGCCGCGATCCCTCGCCCAGGACCGAAACGCTGCCATGCCCATCCGTGACGCGACTGAGGCCGACCTGCCGGCGATCCTCGCCATCACCAATGACGCGATCCTGACGACCACGGCGAACTGGAACATCCGACCCGTCACGCTGGAGGCGCGCAGGGCCTGGTTCGCCGACCGGCGCGCCTCGGGCTTGCCCGTGCTGGTGGCCGAGCAGGCGGGGATCGTGCGCGGCTTCGCGAGCTACGGCCCGTTCCGCGCCTTCGACGGCTACGCGCTCACGGTCGAGCACGGGCTCTATGTCGCGCGCGACGCCCAGCGTCAGGGCCACGGGGCGGCGCTGCTCGGGGGCCTGATCGCGCGCGCCGAGGCCGCCGCACTCCATGTGATGGTCGCGGGGATCGAGGCCGGCAACGCGGCCTCGCTCGCGCTGCACGAGCGGCTGGGCTTCGTGCGCGTCGGGCTGATGCCGGAGGTGGGGCGGAAGTTCGATCGCTGGCTCGACCTGGTACTGATGCAGCGGAGCCTCGGCGCGCGCGGCTGAACCCGGTTCAGGCGAGCCAGCGCACCTCGCGGACATGCGCATCCGCGGTGGCGAGGATGCGGACCGTGCCGCCCGGCCAGAGTGCCAGGCTGAGCGCGGCACCGCCGACCTCCGGGTTCTGCTCGAACTGCACCCACGCGACGGGCGCGTCGGCCGTCGCCCGCTCGCCCGCGGCCCGCAGGCACGCGGCGATCCGGGCCCGTCCTGCCTCCGTGACGTACTGCAGCGCGATCGAATGGCTCAGCACGCGTGTCTCACCGAGACGCGGTGGCGCGCCGAAATGGCGCTCGACGAACGCGGCGGCGTCGCCGGGCTCGATCGGCGGCGGATGCGCCGCCGCGATCGTCAGTGCGGCCTCGATCCGGGCAACCCGATCGGCCTGATCGGCCCAGGTATACGCGAGCAGCCGCTCGCGCCCCGATGCCGTGGTGGCGTCGAGCGGAGCGATGTCGTTGCCGACCCGGCGCACGATCGTCACGGTCGCATCGGGTGGCGCCGGACCGTCCCAGCGCGGCGCGAGCTGCACCGGGCTTGCCGGATCGCCGCGGGCCGCGTCGCCGTAGCGATAGCCGAAACGGTCGAGGTTCAGATTGAGTCCCGCGCTCGCGCCCAGTTCGTGCAGGGCGATCGGCAGACGCGTCTCGGCGGCAACCACCAAAAGTCCGGCGAACAGCAGGCTCGCGCGCGCGACCTCGTTGGTCTGCGGCGGCGAGGGAAGCCAGGCGAGGATGTCGGCCGCGTGGTCGCTGAAGGCCGCCGAAACCGCCTGCCACAGTCGCGCCTCCGGCGGCAGCGGGTTGGGCGGATAGACGTCACGCAGCCCTGGTGCCGCGTTGCGCCGGACCAGCGCATGCAGCGCGCCGGCGAGCCGAAGCGGGAGGGCATCCCCGCGCGCGTTCGGCATCTCGCCCGGCCAGTCGAGCACGTCCCGTCCGACCGCGGAGCTCCGGTCAATGCGCACGCCGATCACCGCGCAGAGACGGCTGGTGAACGGCGACCCCAGGCGCTCGCACCATGCCGCCTGCTCGGCGAAGGCGCGACGGACGGCCTCCTCGGACATGGCGTCAGACCAGTGGCAGCGGCCGGGCCGAGTAGCCGTGCCGGATCACGCGACGCAGCAGCGGGTCCTCCAGTTCGAACGCGAAGCGCGCGCTCGGCCGGATGCCGCCGATCGCGGCGAAGGTGCCGCCGAACATCACCGTGCCTTCGGGCAGCGGGGCGCCGCCGGACCAAGCGGCAATCAGCGAGTCCGGCGTGCGCAGCGCGGCGGCCGTGCCTTCCTGGTAGAGCGTCAGCCGCCCCGCCTCCTCGATCCAGGCGCGCAGCACCAGCCGGTCCCAGTGCGGGGCGACCTCCTCGAAGCGCCACAGCACCGGCGCGATCACCTTGGGGCAGAGCTGCTTCGAGACGTCGATCGCATAGGCCTCGACCCGCCGGTCGGTGTGGTCGGAGCCGACACCGATCCAGAGCCCGTCGGCCATGCTGAGCAGCACGAACTCGACCTCGCCTGAGCTGTCGGGGCCGAGCACCTCGACCGCGCGCGCGGTCGTCAGCAGATTGGCGCCGTTGCGGAAGAACGCCGGAATGGTCGGCGGCGGCTTCACGCCGATCGCGCGCAGCTCCTCGACGTGGTGCTGCACGGCCGCCTGGTCACGACCGGTGAGTCCGGCAATCACCAGGTCACGAGGCTCGAACGCAAGCTGGTACGTGCCGGCCGCGGTGACACAGCGGAACCCGAGCGGACCGTTCATCCGCCCGCGAGCGCCTCGTCCTTGCCCTTGCGGACCGACGGCAGCGCCATCGCAACCACGGCGATCACGGCGAGCGCGAGCATTGTCGCGCTGATCGGCCGCTCGAGGAACACCATCGGATTGCCGCGCGAGAGCAGCATCGCACGCCGCAAGTGCTCCTCCATCATCGGGCCCAGCACGAAGCCGATCAGCATCGGCGCCGGCGGACAGCCGATCTTGCTGAACAGGTAGCCGAGGAAGCCGAAGACAACGGTGACGAACACATCGAAGCTGTTGTTGTTGAGGCTGTACACGCCGATCGCGCAGAAGATCAGGATCGCCGGATACATCAGGTCGTAGGGGACCTTCAGCAGGCGCACCCACATCCCGATCATCGGCAGGTTGATGATCACCAGCATCAGGTTGCCGATCCACATCGAGGCGATCAGGCCCCAGAACAGCTCGGGCTGGGCCTCGATCATGCGCGGCCCGGGCTGGATGCCCTGGATGATCAGCGCGCCGACCATCAGCGCCATCACGGCATTGGCCGGGATGCCGAGCGTCAGCAGCGGGATGAAGCTCGTCTGCGCCGCGGCGTTGTTGGCGCTTTCCGGCGCGGCGACCCCCTCGATCGCGCCCTTGCCGAACAGATGCTTGTTGCGGCTGACCCGCCGTTCCAGCGTATAGGCGCCCATCGAGGACAGCGCCGCCCCGCCGCCGGGCAGGATGCCGACCAGGGTGCCGAGCGTCGTGCCACGGGCGATCGGGGCGGCGACGCGCTTCCACTCCTCCTTGGTCAGCCAGAGCCGGGAGATCTTGGTCTTGAGCGCGGCCCGCACCTCCGGCATCTCGAGGTTGCGGATGATCTCGGCGATGCCGAACATGCCCATCGCCATCGGCGCGAAGCCGATCCCGTCGGAAAGTTCGGGGATGTCGAAGGTGAAGCGCTGCTGGCCGGTCTGCACATCCGTGCCGACCAGGCCGAGGCCGACGCCTGCCACCATCATGCCGATCGACTTGACGACATTGCCCTCGCTCAGCACCGCCGAGACGATCAGGCCGAGCAGCATCAGCGAGAAATAGTCGGCCGGGCCGAACGAGAGCGCAACGGTCGTCAGCAGCGGACCGGCGGCGGCGACGACGATCGTCGCGGTGCAGCCGGCGATGAAGGAGCCGATCGCCGCCACCGCCAGGGCGGGTCCCGCCTGGCCGTTCTTCGCCATCTGGTAGCCGTCGAGCGTGGTGATGACGGAGCTCACCTCGCCCGGCAGGTTCATCAGGATCGAGGTGGTCGAGCCCCCGTACTGAGCGCCGTAGTAGATGCCGGCAAGCATGATGATCGCCGTGGTCGGCGGCATGCCGAAGGTGAGCGGCAGCAGGAGCGAGATCGTCGCCACCGGGCCGATCCCCGGCAGCACGCCGATCGCGGTGCCGAGCAGCGCGCCGATGAAGCACGCGGAGAGGTTCTGGAACGTCGCGGCGACGCCGAACCCGAAGATGAGATTCTCGAGCATGGCGGTGCCTCAGTAGGACCAGGGGAACAGCCGGATGCGGATGTCCAGGTACCAGATGAACAGGACCCAGCAGAGCGCCAGCATGAACAGCGCGAGCCCGACGACGCGCAACGGCTTCCAGACCTTCTCGGCGAGCGAGGCGATGCCGATGCACAGCACGATCGAGCCGACGAAGCCGAGCCGTTCCACGGTCAGCCCGTAGACCGTCATCGCGGCCAGGATCAGGCTCATGTCGCGCCAGGCGAAGCGGCCGATCGGCTCGGGTCCGGTGAACAGCCCGCTGATCAGGATCACCACCCCGAGGGCGGCGAGGATACCGAAGGCGAGCATCGGCATGTAGCCAGAGCCCATCCGGCGCGCTGAGCCGATCGGGTGTGACTCGAAGTTCAGGTACAGCATCACGCCCGCGAAGGCGATGAACATCACGCCGGCGAAGATGTCCTGCGCGTCGGGTCTGAGCCGCATGAACCGGGTCCCTTGTGCGGCCCGGCAGCCGCGGCAATGAACCTCCCGGCTCGAAGTCTAGATCAACTTGCCCGTTCGGGAAATGGGCGATACGGGAACGCAATGATGGAGGCTACTCGACGGTTGCCCCCGAGGCGCGCACGACCGGCGCCCAGATCGCGATCTCCTCGGCGACGAAGGCGCTGTACTGCCTGGGCGTCATCTCGACGATCCCGCCGCCGATCTCGGCGAATCGGCGCACCACCTCCGGCTCGCGCAGGATGGCGCGGATCTCCGTGTTGAGCCGCTCCACGATCGGGGCCGGCGTCCCGGCGGGCGCCGAGATGCCGAACCACTGGTAGGAGACGACGTCGACTTCGAGTTCCTTGAAGGTCGGCACGTCCGGGAAGGCCGGGTTGCGCGCCGAGCCGCTGGTTGCGATCGCGCGCACGCGTCCGCCGCGGATATGGCCCGAGGCCGAGGGCAGGCCGTCGAACATCAGCGGCACCACCCCGGCGATCGTGTCGGTCATCGCCGGCCCGGCGCCGCGGTAGAAGATGGGATTCAGCCTGATCCCCGCCGCCTGGGCGACCCGCAGGCCGAGCAGGTGGTTGGACGATCCCGCGCCGGAGACGCCGAAATCGAGCCCGTCAGGCCGCGCCTTGGCCACCCGGACCACCGAAGCGAAGTCCTGCGCCTCGAACCCGGGATGGGCGACCATCACCGACGGATTGCGCGTGACGAGGGCGATGTGGACGAAGTCCTTCATCGCGTCGTAGCGCAGGGTCCGGTGAAGCGTCGGCGCGATCCCGTGGCTGGCGATGTTGCTCATCACCAGCGTCTGGCCGTCGGCAGCAGCCTGGGCGGCGATCGCGCTGCCGATGGTTGCGCCGGCACCGGCCCGGTTCTCGGCGATCACCGGATGGCCCAGCCGCGGCCCAAGCCGGTCGGCGACCAGGCGGGCCATCACGTCGGTGGTGCCGCCCGGCGCGAACGGCACGATCAGGCGGGTCGGGCCGTTCGGCCAGGACTGCGCGCGCAGCGCCGCCGGGGCCGCGAGCGCGGCGCCCAGGGCCGCAAGCGCCGTCCGCCGCCCGAGCCGTGCGCGTCGCGCCATCGTTCGCTCCCTGTCGCGTTCCACGTTTCGCGTCTATCGCACGCGCCCCGATGGCCGGGCAAGCGGACTGCATCGCGCCTTGCCGGGTGGTGGGCCGCACCGCATGATCGCGTCTTTCGCGAGCCAGGACATCCTGCATGACCGCCAATGACCCCGACGCCGCGATCCGCGACGAGACGGTGCGGCTCGAACCGCAGCTGATCGCGCTGCGCCGCGAGTTGCACAAACGGCCCGAACTCGCCTTCGAGGAGCACGAGACGGCCGCCGTGGTCGCGGCCGAGCTCGCCCGGCTCGGGATCCCCGCGCGCACCGGCGTCGGGAGGACCGGCGTGGTCGGGCTGATCGAGGGTGGCCGGCCCGGGCCGACCCTGCTGATCCGCGCCGATATGGACGCGCTGCCGATCCGCGAGCGCACCGGCCTGCCCTTCGCTTCCGAGCACGACGGGCTGATGCATGCCTGCGGGCATGACATCCACACCGTCACGCTGCTCGGCGCGGCGGCGGTGCTGAAGGCGCTCGCGCCGGCGCTGGCCGGGCGGATCAAGCTGATCTTCCAGCCCGCCGAGGAGATCCTGGAGGGCGCGCCGGCGATGATCGAGGACGGGGCGATGGACGACCCCGGCGTCGACATGTGCCTGGGCTTCCACAACTGGCCCTGGGGCAAGGTCGGGCAGATCCAGTATGTGCGCGGCGCCTGCCAGGCGGCCTCCGACGCGTTCGACATCGTGTTCCACGGCCGGTCGGGCCATGCGGCGCATCCGCAGGCCGCGATCGATCCGATCGCCGGCGCGGCGCTGTTCATCGGGCAATTGCAGACGCTGGTGTCGCGCGAGATCAACCCGCTCTCGCCCGCGGTGGTGACGGTCGGTCAGATCAGTGGCGGAACGGTGCGCAACATCATCCCCGACCAGCTCACGCTGAAGGGCACGGTGCGGACGATGGACAGCGCCGCGCGCGACGCGGTGGAGGCAGGGATGCGCCGGCTGCTTGCGGGCGTCGAGGCCGGGCTCAGGCTGCGGAGCGAGCTCGACTACACGCGCAAGGTGCCGCCGCTGGTGAACGACGATCGCGTGCTCGACCGGGTGCTGGGCGCCGCACGCGCGGTGGTGGGCGAGGCCGCGGTGACGTCCGGCACGCCGAGCATGGGCTCGGAGGATTTCGCCTGCTTCGCCGAGCGCGCACCGGGCGCGCATCTTCGCATCGGCTCGGGCGCGCCCGGCCGATCCGACGTGCTGCACAACAGCGACTACCAACCGGACGAGGCCTGTATTGCCGTGGGCGTGCGAACGCTCTCGCGCGCTGCACTGGAGCTGCTGCAATGACGAAACTGAGGCTCGCCGAGCTCACCTCGGGCGAGGCGAAGACGCGCCTGTCGAACCGCCCGACCATCCTGCTGCCGATGGGCAGCCTCGAAGACCAGGGGCCGCACGCGCCGATGGGCGACTATCTGCTCGCGGACGCGATCGCGCTGAGGATCGCCGAGCGCGCGGTGGCGCTGGGCGCGGATGCGCTGGTCGCGCCGGTGCTGCCCTTCGGCGGCGAGGACTATTTCGGCACCGTGTCCGGCGGGATCGCGCTGTCGCACGCCACGCTGCTCGCGGTGATCCGCGAGATGCTCGAACGCCTGCTCGCGCACGGGCTCGACCGCATCCTCATCGTCAACGGCCATGGCGGCAACACGCATGCGATCCATGAGGCCACGCTCGCGATCAAGCATGCCGACGGCACGCTGATCCCCTCGCTCTATGTCTGGCGCGTGCTGTACGGCGCCTGGCCGAAGCTGACGGGCGGGGATACCGCGGGCAAGGTCGGCCATGGCGCGGACCCGGTGTGGTCGGTCGCGCTGGCGCTGTTCCCTGAACTCTGCCGGCCGGACATGATCCCGGACCCGGTGCCGCCGAGCTCGATCCAGGGCATGGCCGTCACCGGCCTCGGTGCCGCCCGGTTCGACGAGATCGAGATCGGCCTGCCGATCGAATACGACATCGCCGCGCCGAACGGCGTGCTCGCCGGCGATCCGCGCCGCGGCGACGCGGCGGTCGGCGAGCGCGCGGTCACCTGGCTTGCCGAGCAGGGCGCGCGCCTGATCGTGCATCTGCGGGACCAGGGCTGATGCGCATCGCGGTCTTCGGCGCCGGCGCGATCGGCGGACACATCGCGTTCCGGCTCGCGCGCGGCGGGGCGGAGGTGTCGGTGGTCGCGCGCGGGCGGTATCTCGAGGCGATCCGCGAGCGCGGCATCACCGTGCGGGCGCGCGACGTCACCGACACGGTCCGGGTGACGGCGAGCGACGATCCGCGCGACCTCGGCGCCCAGGATGCCGTCATCACCACCGCGAAGGCGCATTCGCTGCCCGAGATCGGGCGGACGATCGGCCCATTGCTTGGTCCCGATACGCCGGTCGCGTTCGTGGTGAACGGTATCCCCTGGTGGTACTTCCACCGCCACGGCGGCGAGCACGACGGGCGGCGGATCGAGCGGCTCGATCCCGGCGGCGTGCTGTGGGACGGCGTGGGCGTGGCGCGCGCGATCGGCGGGGTGGTCTATTCCGCCTGCACAGTGCTCGATCCGGGTGTGATCCATGTCGAGAACCCGACCAACCGCGTGATCTTTGGCGAGCCCGACGGCACGATCTCGTCGCGCGCGGAGGCGATCGCGGCGGCGCTGCGCGCGGGCGGGATGGGCGGCGAGGTGGTGCCGGACATGCGCGTCGCCGTCTGGGAGAAGCTCGCCGGCAACATGGGCAACGGCCCGCTGGCGATCCTCGCCGGGCGGCGGATGAAGGACTACATGGCGCAGCCTGCCATCCACGCGGCGGCGATCCGCGCGATGGAGGAATGTCACGCGGTCGCGCGCGCCTGGGGCTGCGAGGTGAAGGCCGATCCGGCAAAGCGGGCGGCGGCGAATGCGGGCAGTTCGCACAAGCCCTCGATCCTCCAGGACATGGAGTTCGGCAAGCCGATGGAGGTGGACGCCCAGCTGGTCGTGCCGCTGGAGCTGGCGCGGCTCGCCGGCGTGGAGACGCCGACACTGGATCTGACGATCGCGCTTGCGGTGGAACGGGCGCGCGCCGCGGGGCTCTACTCCGGCTGAGTCAGGGGCTGGTCGGTCTGGCCGAGCACCCAGCCCTCCCAGCGGAGCAGCGCGGGATCGTCGGGACGGGCTTCGGATCGGCGCCCGAGCAGAACGTTAAGAACGCCAAACAGACCGCAAACGCAATCGAACCGGTCCTCGCCGGCCGTGTTCGCACCGAAGCCGTCGGCGACCGCGGCGACGAGCTCGGGCGCGAGCGCGATCCCGGCGTCGCGCGCCCAGGCGAGGAGCGTACCGCGCGCCGCAACGCGTGCCGATTGGCTGCGCTTCGAGCCGATCAGCCTCAAGCCAAGATGACGGTAGCACTCGGCCGGGTAGGTCTCGGCCAACACAAGCGCTCCCGGCATGGCTAGTTCGGCGAGCGTCCCCTCGAACGGCCAGAGCCGGATCGGCGCCTTGGCGGTAAGGCTCGGCAGCAGCATGTCGCGCCACGCGCGGATGGCGGCCTTTCCGGCCTGGTTCGCGCCCAGGGTCCAGAACAGCGGAGCGCCGGCCGGGCGGGTTGCCGTGCGCAGGTCGCAGCGCCGGCCGAGGCAGGATGTATCCGGCAGGCCGAGCGCCGCCGCATGCGCCGCGCGCGACATGCCGCGCATGCCGCGCGCGGGGTAGAACGGCCGGTCGGGCGAGACCTCGTCCAGCGTCGCGGCGACCGAGAAGAAGTCTGGTCGCGCGGCCAGCCCTCGCAGGAAGGCAGGGAAGTCGGGTGTCTCCGCGTGGCGCTCGGCGTAGAGGCGCGGGAGGCCGAGCGGCACGTCGAGCCCGAGCACGGCGGCACCGCCCCCCGCTGCCGCCATGAGGCGAGGTCCGAAAGCCTCCGGTACGCCGACCAGCGCGGGTGCAGACGCAGTCCAGGGTCCGGAGCTGTCGCGGCGCGCGACCGCCACCCAGCACTTGCGCGGGTCGCTTGACCAGTCCGCGTGTGCGGCGAGGGTGACCTGAGGAAAGCGGGAAGTCAGTCGCGTCGCCTCGCCGGCCGTGTCATGGATACGCGCCATGGCGCGGCGCTGTGGCATAGTGCGGCCGCGAACGGCAAGGAGCGCGCGGCATGAACGTGGCGACGGCACGGGTTATGGCGGGGACGGACGCGTCGCACCCGGACGGCCAGTACAGCACCGTCGCGAAATGGTTCCACTGGATCACGCTGGTGCTGATCGCGACCGCGCTGCCCGTGGGCTTCGTCCTCAAGTACCTGAAGGACGAGCCCTTCGCGACCAAGATGGTGTTCTATGCGGTGCACGAGAGCGCCGGACTGACCATCCTGCTCGTCACCCTCGCCCGGCTCGGCTGGCGGATCGCCAACCCGCCGCCGCCCCTGCCCGACCACATCCCCGCGCAGATGCGGCTGGCGGCGAACACCGTGCACTGGCTGCTTTATCTCGGGCTGATCGTGCAGCCGGTCCTGGGCTTCACCATGACCAACGCCTTCGGCTTCCCGATGCAGGGCGCCACCGCCTATCTCGGCGTCATCGACATCCCGGCGGTCATGGCGGAGAACCAGAGCCTCGCCGAGACGCTCAAGACGCTCCACACCTGGGTCGGCTACTCGATCGCCGCGCTGCTGGTCGCGCACATCGCCGGCGCGGTCTATCACCACGCCATCCGCCGCGACGGGACGCTGATGCGGATGCTGTAGCGGCTATCGCTCGCCCCGGGCGCGGGCAAGGGCGCGGCGGAGCAGCCCAGGTTTCTTCGGCTGCGGAGGCGGAGCTGCGGCGGCTGCGGCTGCACGTGCGGCATGAGCCCGCCCGCGCTCCTTCTGCGCCATCCACTTTTCAAGTGTCATGCCCGCCTTGGCGGCGCGCTTCGACTCGTAGGTGCGCTGCGCCTCGGTCATGTCGGCGGTGGGGTCCTTGGCCTTGGCCATCGTCGTCGTCCCTCGGGAGAGGGCGCGGACGCTACTCGGCGGCCAGGCGCGCTTCAACGTCCCGCCCGAACATGGCCGCGAAGCGCTGCGCGAATGCAGGCCAGGCGGCGGGGTTGACGAGGCGGGGTGGGCGCTCGCCGTTCACGAACAGGCCGATCAGCTGTTCCGCGCCCCAGGTGGCGATGCGCCGCCGGCTTTCCTCGGTCACGCCCGCGGTGTGCGGGCTCGCGAGCACGGCGGGGTGGTGCAGCAGCGGATTGTCGAGCGGCGGCTGCGGCTCGCGGTCCCAGCAGTCGAGCCCGGCGCCGGCGAGCTGGCCGGACTGCAATGCGGCCAGCACCGCGCGCTCGTCGTGGATGAACTGGCGCGCGGTGTTGATCACGATCGCGCCGGGCCGCATCAGCGCGAGCGCCGCCGCGCCGATCATCCCGCGCGTCTCGTCGGTCAGGGGACAGTTGATCGACACCACGTCGGCCTCGGCGAGCAGCGTCGCGAGCGCCACCTTCTCCGCGCCGCGCGCGGCGATTGTCGCGGCGTCGAGATAGGGGTCTGCGGCGAGGATGCGGCAGCGGAAGGCGAGGCGGCAGATCTCGGCGATGCGCGTGCCGATCAGCCCGAGCCCGATGATGCCGACGGTGCGGTCCGCGAGCTCACGCCCCATCACGGTCTCGCGCACCTGCATCGTGCTGGTGCGCATGGCGGCCTGCGCCTCCGGGATCCGCTTGAGCAGCGCGAGCATCATCCCGACCGCGTGCTCGGCGACACCCTCGGCGTTGCCGCCCTTCTGGTTCATCACGATCACGCCGGCCTCGGTCATCGCTGCGACATCGACCGTGTCATAGCCGGCACCGTGGCTCGATACCGCGAGCAGGTCGGGGGCGACGCGGAGCAGTGCGGCATCGGCCCAGAGATGGCGCGGCAGCTCGTCGCGCAGGCTGCCGGTCTGGTAGGCCCGGGCGCCGGCGAACAGGGTCGGGACCTCTTCCGGGGGCGTGTCGGGGCCGCAGCGGCGCAGCGCGAATTCGGGCCGGGCGCGCATGATCTCGAGGAACACCGGGCGCGGCGTCGGTTCGGCATAGACGAGGGCAATCGGCTCGGGCATCGGATCGGGCTCGCGTGGCGGACGGCGCGAGGCTAGGGGGTGCCGCGCGCCGCGTCGAGGCATGGGAGACCTGCATGGAGGCTCGCCTGAAATCGGGGCTGTGGGTGCGGGCCGTGATCCGCCAGTGCGACCGGATGGCCCGCGCCGCGGTGGTGCTGCGCAAGGGCGACCCGGATTCGGGCGGCATCCTGGTGGTGCTGCGCGGGGCCGAGGGCTCGGCCGTGCTCGCCCAGGCGCGCGACGCCGAGGGGCGGCCCGCCTGGGTCCGCGGCACCGGCGAGGTGCCGGCGAACCAGGAGACGGTCGATGCCTATCTCGCGCGCCAGGTGAAGCGCGACCCGGACGTCTGGGTGGTCGAGATCGACGCGCCTGACCTGGTACCCCCGTTCGAGGCGCGGGTGGTGTAGCGCCGGCTCAAGCCAGCGCGGTCGGAACGCGGCGGTATACCCAGAGATCGCAGGGCACGCCGAGCAGCTCGGTCGGTCCCTCGCGCACCCCACCGAGCCGCGCCGCCACCCGCTCCGACGCGGTATTCCCGGGCTTGATGAAGCTGACGACTCGCTCCGTCGGCACATGGGCCCAGGCCCAGTCGAGCGCGGCGCGGCTCGCTTCGGTCGCGAGGCCCCGACCCCAGGCCGGGCGCGTGAGGGCGTAGGCCAGTTCCGGCTCCGGCCAGCCGGCGAGGTGCAGGATCCCCGCCCGGCCGAGGAAGCGGCCGCTCGCGCGCTCCTCGAGCGCGAAGCAGCCATAGCCCTTCAGCGCCCATTGCCCCATCAGCAGCGCCATGCCCGTCCAGCTCTCCGCGCGCGAGCGCGGCTTGCCGGCGGCAGGCCCGACGCCGAGATGGCGCATCACCTCCGGGTCGGCCTGCATCGCGGCATAGGCGTCGAGATCGGCCTCGGTGAAGCCGCGCAGCACCAGCCGGTCGGTGACGAGGCGGGGCACGAGGTCGTTCGTTGTGATCATCATCGGAGCGTGGCATGCAGCACGCGGGGCCGCTACCGTCCGGCCGCCGCTCCTGGGAGACCCAACGAATGACGCTCGCCGCCTCTCGCCGCGCCGTGCTCGCCGGCCTGCTCGCCGCCCCCGCGGTCCGCCCCGCCGCCGCGCAGGGGGCGGCGTTGCGCTTCACGCTGGACTGGACGTTCCAGGGCCCGAACGCAGTGTTCCTGCACGCCAGCCGTGCCGGCTACTACCGGGCAGAAGGGCTGAACGTGACCGTGGATGCCGGGCAGGGCAGCGCCGGTGCGATCCAGCGCATTGTCGGCGGTGCCTACGAGATGGGCTTCGCGGACCTGAACAGCGCGATCGAATACAACGCCAACAACCCGAACGCGATGATCAAGGGCGTGATGGTGCTGTTCGATGCCGCGCCGTTCTCGATCCTCTCGCTGAAGCACACCGGCATCTCGGCGCCGAAGGATCTCGAGGGCAAGACGCTCGGCGCGCCGCAGTTCGACGCCTCGTTCCGGCTGTTCCCCGCGTTCTGCGCCGCCAATGGGGTCGACCGGACCAAGGTGCGTGTGCAGGCCATGGCCCCGCCGCTCCGCGAGACCATGCTGGTGCGCGGCGAGGTCGATTTCATCACCGGGCACTTCTACACCTCCATTCTGGAACTCCAGGCGCGCGGCGTGCCCGCGAACGACATCGTCGTGTTCCTCTACGCGCGGCTCGGCCTGCCGTTCTACGGCAACGGCATCCTCGCCTCGCCGCGCATGCTGGCCGAGCGCGGCGATCAGGTGCGCGGCTTCCTCCGCGCGACCGTCCGTGCGATGCGCGAGATCGTCGCCGCCCCCGCAACCGCGATCGCGGCGCTGAAAGCGACCGACCCGCTGGTCGATGAGGCGATCGAGACCGAGCGGCTGCGCATGGCGCTCGCCGACAACGTGCTGACCCAGCGTGTCCGGCGCGATGGTTGGGGCGGGGCCGAGCAGGACCGGCTGGCTGCCTCGATCGAGCAGGCGAGTGCCGCGCTCGATCTGCCGCGCCGGATCGCGCCGTCCGATCTGTTCGACGGAAGCTTCCTGCCGCCGCCGGCCGAGCGGATGCTGACGTGACGCGCTGATGCGCTGGTTCGCGACCCCCGCGGCCGCGCCGTGGATCGTCACGATCGGGCTGTTCCTCGCCTGGGAGGGCTACTGCCGGGCGAGCGGCATCAGCCCGTTCATCCTGCCCGCGCCGTCGGCGATCTTCGACGCACTCTGGCGCTTCCGCGCGGGGATCTGGCTGAACGTCGAGCAGACGCTGCTGACCACGATCGCGGGGTTCGGCATCGCGGTCGCTTTCGGGCTGTTCCTCGGCGTCGCGATCGGCGCCTCCGCCTGGCTCTACGCGGCAATCTATCCGCTGCTGGTCGCGTTCAACGCGATCCCGAAGGTGGCGATCGTACCGGTGCTGGTGATCTGGGTCGGCATCGGCACGGTGCCGGCGATCATCACCGCGTTCCTGATCAGCTTCTTCCCGATCGTGGTGAATGTCGCCACCGGGGTGGCCACGGTCGAGCCCGAGCTGCTCGACGTGCTGCGCAGCCTGGGCGCGAAGAAGCGCGACATCATGCTCAAGGTCGCGATCCCGCGCTCGCTGCCCTACTTTTTCGCCTCGCTCAAGATCGCGATCACGCTCGCCTTCGTGGGCTCCGTGATCAGCGAGACGGTGGCGGCGAACCGGGGCATCGGCTTCCTGATGCTGCGCGACGCCTCGGCGAACGTTCCGCGCATGTTCGCTGCCCTGCTGCTGATCGCCGCGCTGGCGGTGGCCATGTATGGGATCGCCGCGCTGATCGAGCGTCGCTTCACGCGCTGGGCGACGCGCGGCGCGCAGGCCTATGCCACGGGCGGATGACGTGATCGCGATCGACTGGGGCCTGACCTCGTTCCGCGCCTGGCGGCTCGCAGAGGACGGCGCGGTGCTGGATCGAACGACGGGACCGTTCGGCATCCGCTCGGTCGCGGATCGCGACTTCGCCGCCGTGCTCGACCGTGCGGTCGGCACGTGGCGTCCGGCTACAGTGCTGATGTGCGGCATGATCGGCAGCCGCCAGGGGTGGGTCGAGGCGCCCTATGTAGCAGCACCTGCCGGGCTCGCGGCGATCGCGGCGGCGCTCGCCCCGGTTCCCGGGATGGACAGCGCCTGGATCGTGCCCGGCGTGTCGCAGGACCCGCCCGACGTGATGCGCGGCGAGGAGACGCAGATCCTGGGTGTCGCGGCACCCCTGGGGGCAGGGCGTCACGTGCTCTGCCTGCCCGGCACGCACAGCAAGTGGGCGGTGCTCGAGGAGGGGCGGGTTGCTGGTTTCCGTACCGCCATGACCGGCGAGGTGTTCGGATTGATGCGCACCCAGTCGATGCTTGCGCCGCTCGTTCCTGACGATGCGGCCGAGGATCCTGGCGCGTTCGATGCCGGGGTCGATCGCGCGCGCGACGAGGGCGGCCTGCTGCATCACCTGTTCGGCCTGCGCGCTGCGGTGCTGCTCGGCCGGCTCGTACCCGCCGCGCTGCCGTCGATGCTGTCGGGGCTGCTGATCGGCCATGAGATCGCCGAGCTCTCGGCTGAGGCGCAGACCGTGCATCTGGTCGGCAGCGCCGCGCTCACCGAGCGCTACGGGCGCGCGCTCTCCCGCTTCGGCATCGCCGCCACGACGCATGGCGAGGAGATGGCCGCGCGCGGCCTGTTCGTGATCGCGCGCGAGGCGGGAATCGCATGAGCCGCATCACGCCGTGGCTTGCGCGTTCGCCCTTCGTGGCGATCCTGCGCGGCGTCCGCCCCGAGGAGGTGGTGCCGATCGCGCAGGCCGTCGTCGATGCCGGATGGTGCGTGATCGAGGTGCCGCTGAACTCGCCCGCGCCGTTCGCCTCGATCGCGCGGCTCTCCGAAGCGCTGGCGGCGGACATCCTGGTCGGCGCGGGCACTGTGCGCACGCCGGCGGAGGTGGATCGCGTCGCCGAGGCGGGCGGGCGGCTGATCGTGATGCCGCACGCGGATGTCACGGTCATCACGCACGCGGCGCGGCGCGGGCTGATGGGGCTGCCCGGCGTGTACACGGCGACCGAGGCCTTCGCCGCGATCGACGCCGGCGCGGATGCGCTGAAGCTCTTCCCGGCCGAGATCGGCGGGCCGGCGCTGCTCAAGGCGCTGCGCGCGGTGCTGCCGAAGGAGCTGCCGGTGCTGCCCGTCGGCGGCGTCGCGCCCGACACGGTCGCCGCCTGGCGCGCCGCGGGCGCGGCGGGCTTCGGGGTCGGCAGTGCCCTCTACCGGCCAGGCGACGATGCGGCGACGGTGGGAGAGCGGGCGCGCACATTCGTCGCCGCGCTCGGCTGACAACGACGGAGGACGCCATGAAGGTCGCGGCGATCGGGCTCGGCTCGATGGGGATGGGGGCGGCGCTCAATCTGCTGAAGGCCGGGCACGACGTCACCGGTGTCGATCCGCGCGCGGAGCCACGCGATGGGTTCGTCGCCGCCGGCGGCAGGGCGGTCGCGCGCGCCGCCGACATTCCCGATGGCACCGAGGCGGCGCTCGTGCTGGTGGTGAACGCGCAGCAGACCGAGGCGGCGCTGTTCGGCGAGGGCGGCGCGCTGCCGCGGCTCGCGCCGGGTGCGGTCGTGATCGCCTCGGCGACCGTGGCACCCGAGGCCGCGCGCGCGCTCGCGGTGAAGGGCGAGGCGGCGGGGCTGCTGTGGCTCGACGCGCCGGTCTCGGGCGGAGCGAAGGGTGCGCGCGAAGGCACGATGGTGGTGATGGCCTCAGGCTCGGAGGCGGCCTTCACCAGGGCCGAGCCGGTGCTCGCCGCGATCGGCCGGAAGACCTGGCGGCTCGGTGACGCGCCCGGCATCGGCAGCACGGTGAAGATGGTGAACCAGCTGCTCGCCGGCGTGCACATCGCGGCGGCGGCCGAGGCGACGGCACTCGGCATCCGTGCAGGTGCCGACCCGAAGATGCTCTACGAGGTCATCACCACCGCGGCCGGCAACTCCTGGATGTTCAGCGACCGTGTGCCGCACATCCTTGATGGCGACGACACGCCGCGCTCGGCGGTGGACATCTTCGTCAAGGATCTCGGCATCGTGCTGGATGCGGCGCGCGGCATGACCTTCCCTCTGCCCGTCACCTCGGCCGCGCACCAGCTTTTCCTCGGCGTCTCGGCGGCGGGCCATGGCGGGCGGGACGACGCCTTCGTCATCCGGTTCTGGCAGATGCTGGCCGGGATCGACCTGCCGGGGCCGCGCCGCACCTAGGCGCCCCGCATGCAGCGGCGCTCGTTTGCCACAGGAATGTTCCCTGCTAAGATCGAGTTGACCACGCGCGCCGACCGTGAGGGTGGCGGTTCGCGGGCACGATGAGGGCGGAACGCGATGTCCTGGTTCTTGCGTCTGACACGGTTCGCGAGCGCGCACATGGTCTACGCCCAGCACGCGCAGAACTCGTGCGGCATGGCCAGCATGATGATGGTCAACTTCAAGATGAAGAAGGGCCTGATGCTCGCCGGCATGGCGGCCGGCAGCGCCGTGCAGGTGGTGCCGATCATCGGCTCCTATGTCGGCGCGACGCTCAGCAAGGCGGCGTTCGATGCTGCGGTAAAGACCGAGAAGCAGGTTTATGCCGAGTATACCAAGGTCACCGGCTCGCCCTATGACGGCAGCCAGTACTCCGACGCGATGAAGTTCCCTGCCGTGCTCAAGAACCTCGGCCTTGGCGACTGGGAATGCGTCAATGCCGGCGAGACCGGCTTTGCAGGAGCCGCGAAGACTGCGACCGGGAAAGGGGCACCGGTGATCGGCCATGTGGTCTGGAATGGCGGTGGGGCGCATTTCGTCGTGATCGACGAGTTCCACGCCGGTTATGGCTGCGTCTGCGATCCGTGGGACGGGCATGTGCACGTCACCAAGATGGAGAACGGCAAGTCGGTCACCTACAATGCCGGTGACACGCCGATCGGCTGGGACGTCGGCGGCAAGCGTAACGACTATCCCGCCGGACAGACCGGCAAGTTCTCCGGCTGGATCGTGCGGCGCAAATAGCCGCGCCCGGCGTCAGGGAGGCCGGCGGATGACCGGGACGCCCGGTGCCGCATCCTCGGGCAGCGTGCCGTCAAGCCGCGGGTCGGGCATGATCTCGACCTGATACCGGAACGGCACGAAACCGGAGCGGATGTAGAACGCCAGCGCCTTTGGATGGTCCAGCGTGCAGGTATGCAGCCAGACGCGGCGCAGCCCCGGGCGCGACCAAGCGCGCACGAGCGCGTGCGTCATCAGGCTGCGCGCCGCCGCGGTGCCGACCAGCGCGGCTGTCACGCCGAACATCCGGACCTCGCACTCACCCTCCGAGCCGAAATCGAGCTCGGCGAGTCCCTCGTCGGCGTCGCCCGCGCGCAGCGTCCAGACCTCCACCGCCGGATCGTGCAGCCTGGCGCGCAGCGTCGCGTCGGACCACTGGAGGCGCGCGGCCCAGAGATACTCCGTGCCGATCCGGCGGTAGAGGTCGCGGTACCAGCCCAGGTCCGGCTGCTCGACCAGCCGGAACGGCCAGGTTCCGGCGGCAGGAAGCGGCGCCGGGCGCGCGGTCATCTCGAGATGCGTCACCACGGTCGGCACGTGGCCGGGCGGGACATCGTGGAACCCCGCGGCAAGTGTCATCGTCGCCCCTGTCGATCATTCGCTGTCCGCGCGAGGCTGGCCCAGGCGCGCCCGGGGCACAAACCCCGTGGCGCGCGCCGGGACGCGGCCGCATGCTCGCGACGATGGCCTCCACCCGCTTCCCCATCCCCTCGATCGATCGGCTGCTGCGCGCGCCCGAAACGGCGGTGCTGCTGGAGCGCTTCGGCCGCGACGCCACGCTGGCGGCCCTGCGTGCCGAGGCCGAGGCCGCGCGCGCGGCACTCCGCGCCGGAGCGGCGCCGCCCGGCGGGACCGCGCTGATCGATGCTGCGGCAGACCGGCTCGCGCGGGCCTTTGCGCCGGGCCTGCGGCGTGTGGTCAACCTCACCGGCACCGTGCTGCACACCAATCTCGGCCGGGCGCCCCTGCCTGAGGAGGCGATCGCGGCGGCTGCGGAGGCGATGCGCCACCCCAGCACGCTGGAGTTCGATCTCGTGACAGGGCGGCGCGGCGAGCGCGACGACCACGTCCGCGGGCTGCTCCGGGAGCTCACCGGCGCCGAGGACGCCACCGCGGTCAACAACAACGCGGCCGCCGTGCTGCTGGTGCTGAACACGCTCGCCAAGGGCCGCGAGGTGCTCGTGAGCCGGGGCGAGCTGATCGAGATCGGCGGCAGTTTCCGCATGCCCGAGATCATGGCGCGCGCCGGTTGCCGTCTAAAGGAGGTCGGCACCACCAACCGGACCCACCCCCACGACTACCGCGAGGCGATCGGGCCGAGGACGGCGGCGCTGATGCGGGTCCACCAGGCGAACTTCGCGCTCAGCGGGTTCGTCGCCCGGGTGCCGGACGCCGAGCTTGCTGCGATCGCAAAGGCGGCGGGGCTCCCCTTCGTCACCGATCTCGGCGCCGGGGCGCTGGTGGATCTCGAACGCTTCGGCCTGCCGCACGAGCCGACCGCGCGTGAGGCGCTCGCCGCGGGGGCCGACCTCGTGACCTTCTCGGGCGACAAGCTGCTCGGCGGGCCGCAGGCAGGGCTGGTGGTCGGCACGGCGGCGCTGGTGCGGCGGCTCAACCGCAATCCGCTGAAGCGCGCGCTGCGGCTCGACAAGGGCCGGCTCGCCGCGTTGGAGGCGGTGCTGCGCCTCTACCGCGCGCCGGACCGCCTTGCCGGGCGCCTGCCGGCGGTGGCTCTGCTGGCCCGGCCCGAGGCAGCGATACGCGCCGCGGCCGGGCGGCTGGCGGCTGCGCTCACCGCCGCGCTCGGCTCAGGCTGGCGGGTCGCCGTCGAACCCTGCCACAGCCAGATCGGCTCGGGCGCGTTGCCGGTCGATACCCTGCCCTCGGCGGCGGTCACGGTCGCGGGACGGGGGATCGAGGCACTCGCGGCCCGCCTGCGCGGTCTCGCCCTGCCCGTGCTGGGCCGCGTCGCCGAGGGCCGCCTCTGGCTCGACTGCCGCTGCCTGACGGCCGCCGACGAGCAGGACCTTGACGCGGTCTTGCCGGATCTCGGGGCCGGGACGACCTGAACCCCTGGAAGAGAATCGGCCCCGGTGGGCCGGCCGGCCTTCAAAGCCGGTTGGGGCGGCTGGACGCGGTCCCGGGTGGGTTCGACTCCCGCTCTCTTCCGCCGTTCCCGTTGGACGCCGGCGGTGTTGTCACGCAGAACGGTCACACCTGTTGCAGCCGCGCCACAGTCTGGGAAAAACGTCGGCGGACCCGGTGCAACACCGCCAACCGTTTTGTATGGTGGCGTTATTGCGGGATACGGAGTGCCGAGGGCGTGATGCCCGCCGGCCGGGCCCTTCCCCCGCGCGGGTTTGGTCAAGGAGAAATACGGATGAAGCTCCGCACTGCGCTTCTGGCCGCGACGGTGGGCATGGCGCCCGCCCTGGCCAGCGCCCAGCCGGTGGATGGCCTCTATATCGGCCTCATGGGCGGCTACAACATCGTCCAGGACAGCGACCTGAAGTTCTCGCCGCCCCGCGCGGGGACGAACGAGGTTGAGTTCGACGGCGGCTGGGCGGTGATCGGCCGCATCGGCTGGGGCTTCGGCGAGGTCGCGCCGGGCATCGGCGTCCGCGTCGAGCTCGAGGGCAACTACCGCGAGAACGACGTCGACCGTTTGCGGGTCGGCGGAGCGACCCTGGCCGCGCCGGGCGGGAAGCAGCAGACCTACGGGGCGATGCTGAATGCCCTGGTCGACTTCGATCTCGGCCTCGGCTTCCTTTACCCCTATCTCGGTGCCGGCGCCGGCTGGGCCTGGACGAACTGGGATGGTGTGCGCACCGGTGCGACCACGCTCGTCGATGACGACGACAACAACTTCGCCTTCCAGGGCATCGTCGGCCTGAGCGTGCCGATCGCCGGTGTTCCGGGCCTTGCGATCAACGCCGAGTACCGCTTCTTCGGCACGCTCGAGAACAGGTTTTCGGTCACCGCGGCCGGTGGCGGTGGCAGCGTCAAGGCCGACAACTACAACCACACTTTCCTGATCGGCCTGCGCTATGCCTTCGGCGTGACGCCGCCTCCACCGCCGCCGCCGGCGCCCGTCGCGGCTCCGGCGCCGGCGCGCACCTACCTCGTGTTCTTCGACTTCGACAGCTCGGCGCTGACAGATCGGGCACGCGAGATCATCGGCGAGGCCGCGGCGAATGCCCCGCGCGTCCAGTCCACTCGGATCGAGGTGACGGGTCACACCGACACCGTCGGCTCGGCGGCCTACAACCAGGCCCTCTCGATCCGGCGCGCGAACGCGGTGGCCGCCGAACTCGAGGCGCGCGGCATCCCGCGGAGCCAGATGGTCATCACCGGCCGTGGCTTCAGCCAGCCGCTGGTGCCGACCGGCCCGAACGTCCGCGAGCCGCAGAACCGGCGCGTGGAGATCGTGCTCCGCTGATCGACTGCCGATCGGCCTGATGGGAAAGGGGTGCCTGCGGGCGCCCCTTTTCGTTTGCCCGCGGCTGGGCGCGACTTGCCATGCCAACCGGACGCCGAGGTGCGCGACTTGGCGTGCCTGGGCGCGCGTGCGCCAGGGTCAGGGTACGGGTCCCGGCGTGGGACAGGAACGGCGCGGTGAATCCCGCGCCAGCGTATCAGCGCTGGCGCGTGGCAGGCTGGGCCGGGGTCTCCGCCGTGCGGAGATCGCAGGGCCGGACCGCATAGGCCTGCGGCAGGCTGGCGGCGGCCGACATCGCGGCCAGTTCCGTCCTGCCACCGCTCATCACCTGATCGAACAGCGGCCCGATCCTGCCGCAGAAATGGCTGCCGAGCCGGATGCTTTCCTGCGACTGCGCGTTCGCGAGCGCGGTGATGTACTGGTTCAGGTCGCGCTGTGCGCTGCGGCCGTGCACCCGGTTGAAGAACCCGGTCAGGTTCCGGTGCGCGCCGGCCAGATCCGTCTGGAACCGGGTGACGAAGGCGTTGTAGCGGTCGTGCATCCCGCAGGAGAGCGCACCGACCATCAGGTGTGTCTGCAGCGCGCGAAGGTCGAAGGCCGCCTTTTCACGCGCATTGGCGCAGGACTGTGCAACCGCAGTCGTTGAGGCAAGGCCGACCGCGACGAACGCGGCCGCATTCAGGAGAAGGGAGCGCACGAGAATCCTCCGGCCGTTTGCCCCGCGACTCGACGCGGCGCTGGGGGATGCGTTGCCAGCGTTATCGGCGAATCGGGCAGGCCGATCAAGCGCCGCGGACTTCCCTCGCGCGCGCGTGCG
>NZ_JBHYDW010000042.1:0-26025 GCF_051860475.1 Elioraea sp.
GCTGTGCGCCCTGCGCGCGCTCGTTGTCGCCCTGACCGAGCGCGTCCGCCGCCTCGCGCATCGCCATGTCCGCTTGGCCGAGCGGCTCGGGCACCTCGCCGGTCATGTCGGCGAACTGCTCCATCAGCTCGCCGAGCGCACGGCGCAGCGCCTGCTGCTGACGCCGGTCCAGCTGGCCCTCGGCCTGACGCTGGCGCTGCTGCTGCGACGGCTGCTGTTGCTGCTCGCCGCGCTGCGGCTGGCCCTGCTGCGGGCGCTGCCAGGGCGATTGCTGGCGCTGCGGCTGCTGGCCGCGCGGCGGCTGGCGCTGGGCCCGATCCTGCTCGGCGCGCTGGTGGCTGCGGTCCATCAGCTGGCCCTGGCGCTGGAGCATGTCGTTCACCGCGCCCATCATCTGCTGGCCCTGCTCGCGCTGCTGTTGGCGCTCGGGGCTTTCCATCCGGCTGAGCCGGCCCTGCTGGAGCTGCTCGATCGCGCGCTCCAGCTCTGCGAGCTGCTGCCGCATCCGCTCGAGCTCGCCCGCGCGCGCCGCATCCTGCATCCGCTCGGCCATCCGCTGCATCTCGCGCATGTCGAGAGAGCGGGCGTTGCGGTCGAACGGCAGGGTCTCGACGCCCTCGCGCCGCATCGCCTCGACCAGCGCCTCGAAGTAGCGCTGCATCGCCTCCTGGAGCTGCTCGGCCAGCCGCTCCAGCTCGGCGGGGTCGACCTCCTCGCCGCGCTCGGCCCGCTCCAGCGCCTCGCGCAACTGCTCACGCAGTTCGGACAACTGCCGCCAGGTGCGGTCGCGCCCACCCTCCTCAAGCCGGATCGCCAGGTCCCAGAGCAGTGCCTGCACCTCGGCGGTCGCGCCCTCCGTGCGGTCGAAGCGCAGTCGCGAGCGGGCGACGCGCAGGCCGAGGAACACGGTGAAGTCGTCGTCGAACGTCTCCGGGGCGGCGGCGATGCGGTCGAGCTCACGGGCGTGCGCGCTGCGCTCGGCCGGGGCGAGCGTCATCCGCTTGCGCAGCGCGACCAGCGCGCGCGCGACCGGGTGCTCGAACCGCCGCTCGGGCAGTTCCACGATCAGGCTCTGCGACCGGCCGGTCTGGTCGGCGCCGTCCTTCGCCTCCAGCACGATCGTCACCGGCAGCCCGGCCCATGGGTGCGCGGAGAGGTCGGGCTGGCCGGTGCCGCGCACCTGCCGCTCCCCGCCGCCGGGCACCGGCATCGGCACGGTGAGCGCCTCGGCCTCCGGCCGCGCGACCAGCCGCAGGATCGCCTCCACCGACACCACGCCGTAGTCGTCGCGCGCCTCGAACTCGATGCGGAGCTGCGGTGCCGCCGGCGCGCGCCCGGGCGGAGCAACGAAGGCGACCGTCGGCGGCGCGTCGGTCAGCAGCCGGAGCGGCCAGGCGGCAAGCTCGCGCCCGTCGCGCGTGACCGAGAGCCGCCCTGGCGTCTCGAGCGTCGCTTCGGCGGCGAAGGACTGCGCGTCGAGGCTGCGGAACGCGACCTCGCCGCCGCCCGCGTCCAGCCGCGGCGCACCGCCCGTGCCGCCCGACAGGTGGATGGCGAGCCTGCTCGCGGTCGGCACGGTGATCTCGGGGGTCGCCCCGCCCGGCTCGTGGCGCACGAACACGGGCGCCATGCTGGTATAGGCGGGCGGCGTGATCCAGAGCTCCAGGCGCAGCGGCAGCGGCGGAGCGGGCGGGGCGCCGAACGAGGGCGAGACCGCCGTTCCCAGACGCTGGCCGACCTCCGGCCCCGCAATCACCAGCGCGGCGAGCAGCGACAGCGCGAGCCCGGCGCGCAGCGCCATCGGGTCGCGCCCCGGCAGGCCCGGATGCGGTGCGCCAACGCGCAGCTGCTGCGCCGCCTGCGCCGCGCGTGCCTGGTGCGCGGCCCAGAGCGCCGCGGTGGCCGCGTCGGCCGTCCCGCCGGCAGGGCGGTCGGCGAGGCTGGCGAGCGGGCGGTGCGTGAGCCCCGAGACGCGCTCCAGTCGGCGCTCGCCTTCCGCATCGCCGGGCAGACGGATCTGGCGGACGCCCCATACCATGGCGACGCAGCCGGCGCACAGGAAGGCCGCGAGGACGACCAAGTGGAACCAGCCCGGCAACAGCGGCAGCAGCCCCGAGAGCGCGGCCACGACGAACACGCCGATCACCGCCAGCAGCGGCGCGATGGCAGGCCAGACGCGCTCCCACAGGATCGCCGCACGGGCGAGGCCGCGCCGCAACCCGAGCCGCCGGATCGGTGGCGGGGCGGGAGGGGGCGGCGCGGAACGGCTCATGGGACCATCATCACCCGGAAGCGAGCCAAGACGGTATCACATCCTGGCCAAGCAGCGCCTCGTGCGTCTGCCGCCGCCGGATGACGGCAACGTCGGTGCCGCGCACCATCACCGCGCCGGCCAGCGGACGGGCATTGTAGGTCGAGCTCATCACCGCGCCGTAGGCGCCGGCATCGAGGATGGCCACCAGCGCACCCGCGGGCAGGCCGGGCAGCATGCGCGCCCGGGCGAAGCTGTCGCCGCTCTCGCAGACGGGCCCGACCACCTCCGCCGGCGACAGCCGCGCGTGCCAACGGCTCGGCGAGACCGGAACGATCGCGTGCCATGCCTCGTAGAGCGACGGCCGGATCAGGTCGTTCATCGCCGCATCGAGGATCACGAACCGGTGCGCCGCTCCCTGCTTCTCCAGGATCACGCGCGCGAGCAGCAGCCCGGCAGGGCCGACCAGCCAGCGTCCAGGCTCGAGCATGAGCGGCAGGTCGAGGCCGCCCAGCGTCTCGCGGAGCATGTGCGCGAAGGCCGCGGGCGAGGGTGCCGGTTCGTTGCGGTAGGCGATGCCGAGCCCGCCGCCGCAATCGACACGCTCGACCGGCAGGCCCTCGGCGCGCAAGCCGCGCACGAGTTCGGCGAGCCGCGCATAGGCGGCGCGATAGGGTGCGAGCGCGGTGATCTGGCTGCCGATATGCACGGCAACGCCGCGCACGCTGATGCCGGGCGCGTTCGCCGCGCGCGCGTAGAGGTCGCGCGCGGTGTCGATCGGGATGCCGAACTTGTTCTCGGCCCGACCGGTGGTGATCTTGGCATGGGTACCGGCGTCCACGTCCGGGTTGACGCGCAGCGCGACCGGCGCACGCACGCCCATGCCGTCGGCGATCGCACCGAGCATCGCCAGTTCCTCGGCGCTCTCGACATTGATCTGGCCGACCCCGGCAGCGAGCGCGAGGCGCAGCTCCGCATCGGTCTTGCCGACGCCCGAGAACACGATGTCCGCGGGCGCGATCCCGGCCGCGCGCGCGGCGAGGAACTCCCCGCCGGAGACCACGTCCGCGCCGGCGCCGAGGCTGCCGAGCAGGCGCACCACCGCGAGCGCGTCGTTGGCCTTCATCGCGTAGTGGATGCGCGCGTCGAGCCCGGCCTCGGCGAGCGCGCCGGCAAGCGCGTGGTAGCGGCCCGTGATCGGCGACGCCGCGTAGACCCAGGTCGGTGTGCCCTGCTCGGCGGCGATGCGCGCGAGCGGCACGCCCTCGACCAGCAGCCCGGAGTCGATCGCGACCGAGAGATGTGGCCGCAGCGCGAGCAGCTCGTCGAAGGAGGGGTCCTCATCCGGCACGACGGGGGCGGGGGCTGCCATCTCAGCGTCTCCGTCCGAGCGGCGGCGGGAACACCACCCGCCCGCCTGCCTGCGGCGAGGTCGCGTCGCGGGGGTAGGTGCGCGGATAGGTCAAGGCCTCGCCCGGGCCGGGCGGAACGGGGTCGCCCCGCTTGCCGCAACCGACGAGCAGCACGACCGCGATCAGCGCGACGAGCAGCGCGATCCGCGCGCGGGGCCGGAGCGGCAGGCCACACCCCATGCCGGAAGTGCCGAAGGCGCCGTGGAACATGCCCTTATCGTGCCCCAGTCGCGGCGCGCACGCCATGGCCCGCGCATCTGCCGTCCGTTCTGGTCGTGGTATGGCAGGCAGCGTCGCAGCACCCCGGGAAGCCATGTCCGCCCCATTCGCGTCGCCGCGCCGCCGCCTGACCGGTCTCGCCGTCCTCTGCTGGGGGCTCGGCATCCTGTCGGTCGCGCTGCCGGCCTGGCTGATCACCGACGAGCTCCGCCACCCGCGCGGCCCGTTCCGCGATCTCGGCATCGCGATCGTGCTGGGGGCCGTCGCGCCCGTGCTGATCCTGGTGAGCTTCGGCGCCAACCTGGTCTATGCGCGGCTGCACGCCTGGGCGGTCGGCTGGCGGCTGAAGGCGGTGCTGGCGGCGCAGGTCCTCGGGCTTGGCGCGGCCCTTGTGCTCTGGGGCGCGATCGCGCTGGAGTCGCATCGCGACGCGCGTGTCGCGGACCGGCGCGGCGCGGTCTACGCGGCGGTCGAGCAGAACGATCCGGCAGCGATCGCACGCACGCTCGCGCGCTGTGGCGCGGACTGCACGGACGAGCGCGACCGGCTGCTGCTGCTCGCCGCCGACGCGCGCGCCCACCAGGCGATCGAGGCGCTGCTCGCGCTCGGCGCGCGGCCGTCGTCCGATTCGCGCGCCGCGGCACGCAGCCTGCGCACCTGCGAGGGTCTCCACCTGCCGCTCCTGACCACGCTGGAGGTCAGCATCGCGCGCGACGACGCGGAGGGCTTCGCATTGCTGCTGCCGGACGCCGATGCGCGCGCGCGCCGCCGCGCCGCCTGGACCGCCGCGCGCCTCGACCGGCTGGAGCTGCTCCAGCGTCTGCTCGATGCAGGTGTGCCGCTGACCCTGAGCGGCAGCATCCTGGACGAGAACGCCACGCTGCTGAATGCCGCCGCATCGGGCGCTGCGCTGCGCGTGGCGACATGGCTGCTCGCCGAGCGCGGCTTCGATCCGGACGGAGTGCCGTTGGAACGCGGGCGCCGGCGCGGCGAGACCCCGCTCGCCGCGCTGGTCCGGTTCGCGAGCGAGGTGCCCGACGCCGCACGGTTCGGCGCGTTCCTGCGCCTCCTGCGCGCGCACCGCGCCGAGATCGAGCGCATCTCGCCGGCAACCGGCGGGACCGCGCTGCAGCTGGCCGTCGCTGCATATGCGCTCACGGCCTACGACGCTCTGGTCGCGGCCGGCGCCTCCGAGGCCGTGCTGACGGCGGAGGAGCGCGCACGCCTCGCGCAGATGCGCGCAAGCCCGCCACCCGCCCGCAGCCCGCACGCCGACGCGCCGGGGTGCATCGAGTGATCTACCCGAGCCGCTCGCGCCACGCCTGCGCCTGCGCCGCGACCTGCGCCGGTGCGGTGCCGCCGTAGCTGACGCGAGAGGCCAGCGACGCCTCCACCGTCAGCACCGAATAGACGTCCGCGGTGATGCGCGGCTCCACCGCCTGCATCTCGGCGACGGTGAGCCCCGCGAGATCCGTGCCCTTGGCCTCCGCCGCCGCGACCAGCCGGCCGGTGACGTGGTGCGCGGTGCGGAACGGCAGGCCGAGCACGCGCACCAGCCAGTCGGCGAGGTCGGTCGCGGTCGCGAACCCCTCGCCCGCCCAGCGCCGCATCGCCTCGACGTTCGGGCGCAGGTCGCGCACCATCCCCGCGGTCGCGGCGAGGCAGAGGGCGAGGCTGTCGGCGGTGTCGAAGATCGGCTCCTTGTCCTCCTGCATGTCCTTGCCATAGGTCAGCGGCAGGCCCTTCATCACCGTCAGCAGCGCGACCAGGTTGCCGTTGATCCGTCCGGTCTTGGCGCGCACCAATTCCGCCGCGTCAGGGTTGCGCTTCTGCGGCATGATCGAGGAGCCCGTGGTGAATGCATCCGAGAGCGTGACGAAGCGCCAGGGCGCGCTCATCCAGATCACGATCTCCTCGGCGAGCCGCGAGAGGTTCGCCGCGCAGGTGGCGGCGGCGGCCATGAACTCGATCGCGTAGTCGCGCGCCGAGACGGCATCGAGGCTGTTCGCCATCGGCCGGTCGAAGCCGAGCGCGGCCGCGGTCGCGTGGCGGTCGATCGGGAAGGAGGTGCCGGCCAGCGCCGCTGCGCCGAGCGGGCACTCGTTCAGCCGCGCCCGGCAATCGGCGAAGCGGCCCCGATCGCGCGCCAGCATCTCGACAAAGGCGAGCATGTGATGACCGAAAGTGATCGGCTGCGCGATCTGGAGGTGCGTGAAGCCCGGCATCGGCGTCGCGGCATGCGCCTCGGCCTGCGCGACGAGCGCCCGCATGCAGTCGGCGCTCTGCACATCCAGCGCGTCGATCGCGTCACGCACCCAGAGCCGGACGTCGAGCGCGACCTGGTCGTTGCGTGACCGACCCGTATGCAGGCGCCGTCCCGGGTCGCCGGCCAGCTCGATCAGCCGCGCCTCCACGTTCATGTGGATGTCCTCGCGCTCTGTCGCGAACGTGAAGGCCCCGGACTCGATATCGGCGGCCACCTGGGCGAGACCATCCAGGATGGCGTCGCGGTCGGCTTCCGTGATGATGCCCTGGGCGGCGAGCATCGCGGCATGCGCCCTGGACCCGGCGATGTCCTGGCGCCACATGCGTTGGTCGAAGCCGATCGAGGCGTTGATCTCCTGCATGATCGCCGCCGGGCCGGCGGCGAAGCGGCCGCCCCACAGCGCGTTGGCGGCGGGCGAAGGCGAAGGGGTGTCGGGCATGGCTGGTTCCGTCGGAGTGTCACGCCGGGTGCTGCTGGGCAGGATCGCCGCGACCTCTGCCACGCTGGCCCTGCCCCGGCAAGCAAGCGCGGTCGGCAGCGCACTCGAGGTGTTCGCGCCGCGCCGCACGCTGGCGGACGCCGTGTTCCGCGACGTCGACGGTGCCGAGCGGCGGCTCGCCGACTTCGCCGGCACCGGGCTCGTCGTGAACCTCTGGGCGACCTGGTGCCCGCCCTGCGTCGAGGAGATGCCGGCGCTCGACCGGCTCGCGCGGCAGGTCCGCGACGACCGCATCGACGTGCTCGCCCTCAGCCAGGATCGCGGCGGCGTGGACGCCGTGCGCGCGTTCTACGGCCGGACCGGCGTGCGCCACCTCGGCATCTGGCTCGACCCGCGCGGCGCCGCAGCGCGGGCCTGGGGCGCACGCGGCCTGCCGACCACGCTGATCGTCGACCGAGCCGGGAAGGAGGCCGCGCGGCTCGAAGGCATCACGGCCTGGGACGCCGCGCCGATGGTCGCGCGCATCCGCGCACTCGTCGCGGCCTGACCGCTGGATCGGACGCAATGTCCAGCCCGGCGAAGGTCGCGCTCGCCGGCCGGAAGGGCCTCGTCGCGGGGGTCGCCGATGGCGGTGTCACGGCGGGGATCCCTTCGTCGTTCGACGGAACGCGACCGCGGGACCACGCTGGTCCCCCAGCCCCCCTGCACTACACGAGGCTCGGCCTGGGCAGCGCGCCGCGGGCCTGCTCGTGGGCGTGGCCGGCGCGCAGCACCGTCGCGTCCTCCCACGGACGGCCGGCGAGCTGGATCGCCACCGGCAGCCCGCCCTCGCCGAGGCCGGCGCAGACCGTCAGCGCCGGCTGGCCCGTCAGGTTGAACGGGATGGTCAGGCTCGGCGTCCTGAAGCCGATCCAGCGATCGACCGCGTCGATCCGCGGCGCCTCGCCCATCGCCGCGGCGGTCAGCAGCAGATCGACCTCGCGCATCACCTCTGCCACCCTCACCGCGAGCGCACGGCGCAGCCGCTGCGCGGCGATGATGTGCTCGCCCGACACGAGGGCGCCGAGCAGCAGCCGGTCGCGCAGGATCTCGCCGTACTTCTCCCGCTGCGTGCGCACCCAAGGCCCGTGCACCGCAAAGGCCTCGCCGAGCAGCAGCGTCATCCCCGGCGCCCAGAACGCGCCGAGCGGTGGCAGCGTCACGTCGCGCACGCTGGCGCCAAGCTCACCGAACAGCCGCGCCGCCGCGTCGATGCCGCGCTTCGTCGCCGCGCTCACCTGCACGTCGGTCTCGTGGAAGTGCCGGACCACGCCGATGCGCAGCCCCTTCACCCCGCCACCGAGCCCGGACACGAGGTCCGGCGCGGGCCGCACGGCCGAACCCGGGTCTTCCGGGTCGTGGCCGGAAGCAGCCTGGAGCAGCAGCGCGCAGTCCTCCACCGTCCAGGCCAGCGGCCCGACATGGTCCATCGACCAGGCGAGCGGAACCACGCCGGTGCGCGGCACCAGCCCGTAGGTCGGCTTGATGCCGGCCAGCCCGCACAGCGCCGCCGGGCCGCGGATCGACCCGCCGGTGTCCGACCCGGTGCCGCCCAGGATCATTCCCGACGCCACCGCAGCGCCCGTGCCCGAGGACGAGCCGGCGGTGAAATGGTCGGGGTTCCAGGGATTGCGCGCGGGCGTCGTCGGCAGGTCGAAGGAGGGTCCGCCCCAGGCGAACTCGTGCGTCGTCAGCTTGCCGAGCGAGATCGCGCCCGCCTCGGCCCAGCGCCGCACCACCGCCGCGTCGCGCGTGGCGGTGTTGCCGACCAGGATGTGCGAGCAGGCGGTGGTCGGCAGACCGGCCACGTCGATGATGTCCTTGTGCGCGACCGGAATGCCGTCGAGGGGTCCACGCGGGCCGTCGCGCATGATCCGCGCCTCGGCGTCGCGCGCGGCCTCCATCGCGCGCGCGGCGTCCAGCGCGACGAAGGCGTGCAGTGTCGTCTCGTGCCGTTCGATCCGGCCGATGCAGTCGCGCATCAGCTCCACCGGCGAGAGGCTGCGCGCGGCGATCGCGCGCCCGGCCCCGGCGATCGTCGGAACCGGGCTCACGGGCGTGGCGCCGCGGGCGGAACGAAGATCACGGCGGGCTCGCCCTGCCCGGCGCCGTCGCGCACGCGCGCGAGCAGCGCATCGAGCAGCTTCGCGGGCTCGGCAAGCCGCGCGCGCTCCGCCTCGGTCAGCGGGAACCCGGCGCGGGTGAAGGGATCGTCGGTCGGTTCGGCTGGCATGACGCCAGCCTAGGCGAGGATCACGCCGTCGTCAGGGGGGTCACGTCAGCGGTCCGAGGATGCCGCAGAGCTTCTGGTAGTCGCCCTCGCCGATGCCGAAGTCGTCCTTGTGCCAAAGCAACCCGCCCAGCCCGTAGACCTTCGCCACGGGCAGGACCGTCACGTTCGTCACATTGATCGGCTTGCCGGTCTGGGTCGGCTGGTCAAGCTTGCCGATGAAGCTGATCGCCACGCCCTTCAGCAGCGACTGGCCGCCGCCCGCGCGCCGGATATTCTCCTCCTCGAACTGTCCCCACTCCTTGAGGCACCACTCCGAGGCCATGTACTCGGGCATCACCATCATCACCATCGCTTGCGCCTGCTGCATCGCTGTGACGTACATCTCGTTCCAGAGCGGATTGAGCGCACCGATCGGCTTGTAGCCCTGGCTGGTGAACTTCTCGCGCTCGTCCGGCGCGACATAGACGTGGCCCGCAACCTTGGGCCCGGTGTGCTGATCCATCGTCCGCGCATGCTCGGTCGTCAGTTCGCGCGAGGCGACGCAATCCATGTAGACCGCGTTCGGCGCGTACCAGCCATGGGTCTTCATCAGCCGGTCGCGCAGCCAGTAGGCGAACGCCGCGCCGTGATTGTCCATCGCGAAGCTCAGCAGCACGCGCGTGCGCGTGTCCGTCGCAGGCGTGATCCCGGTGCCCGACATGGCCTGGTCTCCATGCGCGATCAGTGCGACCGGCCAGCCAGTCGGCCGGTGCTCTCTCGCCGAGCCTGACGCAGCAAGGTAAACGGCAGGTATACCCGCCCGGGCCCATCAGCCGCCGGGCGCGATCGCGTCGATGGCCCGGGCGAGCGTCACGTCGCGCATCGACAGCCCGCCCGCATCATGCGTGGACAGCACGATCTCTACCCGGTTCCAGACATTCGACCACTCCGGATGGTGGTCGTGCTTCTCGGCCAGCAGCGCGACCCGACTCATGAACGCCCAGGCCTCCGAGAAGTCCGTGAAGCGGAACGCGCGGCGGATGGCATCGCGGCCCTCGACCATCGCCCAGCCGGGCAGCGCCTGCCCCAGCCCCGCCCGCTCCGCCTCGCTCAGCGTCGCCACCATGCTTGCCTCCTTCGCCGTTCCGTCCCCATGGTGCGCCCATGCGGCCCTTCACCACAGCCCCGACCACCGCCGAGATCGTCGCCCTCGCCGACGAGGCGCTCGCCTGGGCGCAGCGGCGCTTCCCGCGCGACCTCGCAAAGCTGCTCGAAGGCGTGGCGATCGTTGTCGACGAACTGCCCGATGACGAGACCGTCGAGGAGATGGGGTTCGACAGCCCGTGGGAGCTCACCGGGCTCTGGCGGGGCGTGCCGCTCACCCAGCGCAGTGTGCTGCACGCGCCCGACGAGCCGGAAATGGTCCATCTCTACCGCCTGCCGATCCTCGCCGAATGGATCGAGACCGGCGAGGACCTCCGCAGCCTGGTGCGAAACGTGCTGATCCACGAGATCGCGCACCATTTCGGCTTCTCCGACGAGGAGATCGCCCGGCTGGAGCGCGAAGCGTAGCCCGCTGCGCGATGCAGGGGGGTTCCACCCCCTGCGCCCCCGGCACGGGCCATTGGCCCTTGCAACACCCGGCCGCATCGACGATCCGCCTCTACCGATAGAGATCCGCGCGCGTCGGCGGCAACCCGCTCGGGCCGCGCGCGCGCTTCGACGCCAGCACCTGGTAGATCAGGGCGCCCCCGCGCTCGAACGCCAGCGCGCAGCCGGCCAGGTACAGCAGCCAAAGCCGCGTCTTCGCCGCCCCCACCTCCGCCTCCGCCTCGACGCGCCGCGACGCCAGCCGCTCGGTCCATGCCCTGCAGGTGCGTGCGTAGTGCTCGCGCCAGTTCTCCGCGTCATGCACCTCGAAGCCGGCGCGCTCCAGGCTGGTGAGCGTCCGGCCGATATGATCGAGCTCGCCACCGGGGAAGATGTAGGTGGTGAGTGCGGCGTACTCCGCCCGCTTGCGCCGGAACGTGCGCTCGTCCTTCTTCGCGGGCCGGGCAATCGCGTGGTTCAGCAGCAGCCCGCGCGGACGCAGCAGATCGCGCAGCTTGCGGAAATAGGTCGCGTGGTTGTCGAGCCCGACATGCTCGAACATCCCCACCGAGGCGATCTTGTCCCATTCGCCGGTCACGTCGCGATAGTCCTGCAACGCCACCGTGACGCGGTCGCCCAAGCCCAGGCGCGCGATCTTCTCCTGCACATGAGCGTATTGCTGCTCGCTCAGCGTCACCCCGTGCGCGCGCACCCGATGCACCTGGGCGGCGTGGCAGATCAGCCCGCCCCAACCGCAGCCGACGTCGAGGAACCGCTCGCCCGGCGCAAGCCGCAGCCGCCGGCAGGTCATCTCGAGCTTCGCCCGCTGCGCGGCGTCGAGCGGCGCCTCCCAATCGGGGAAATAGGCGCAGGAGTACTGCATCTCCGGATCGAGGAAGAGCGCGTAGAACGCGTTCGAGAGGTCGTAGTGGAACCGCACCAGCGCGGCGTCGTCGCGTCCGTCCTCGATGCGTGCCGCGGCCGTGCCGGCATAGCCGTGGCCGGGCGCCGCCGCGGCGGGAGCGCGGGCGAAGCGCAGCCGCAGCAGCACTGACAGCAGGCGCAGCCTGGGCAGGCGCTTCCAGGCCCCGCGGGCGGCCTGGCCGCGCCGCGCCTCGATGTCCAGGAGCGTGCCGCCGTAGAGCTCGATCGCGCCAGCGGCGAACAGCTCGATCAGCGTGGCGAGCCGCGGCCGGCGCGCGAGCCGCACCAGCGCGCCGGGCTGGGTGATCGCGAACCCGACCGCCCCGTCCGCCTCGGGGCCGAGCTTCAGGGTCTCGCCGGTCCAGAGCCGGACCGACAGGGAAGACGGCGCCGCCTCGGCCACCATCGCGGCGAGGTCGCGCGCGGAGGCCGCGATCCGGTCGCCGGTCATCGGCGGAAACCCCGCGCGCCGGACAGGGTGGCCTGCCCAGCGCGCCGGATCAGCATCGATGGCCGCCCGCTCAGCGCGAGTAGAACTCGACCACCTGGGCCGGCTCCATCTGCACAGGATAGGGAACGTCCAGCAGCTTCGGCGCGCGCAGGAACCGGCCGCGCATCGCGCGGTGGTCCGCCTCCAGGTACTCCGGCACGTCGCGCTCGGCCGACTGGGATGCGTCCAGCACCGAAGCCAACTGCTTGGACTTCTCCTTCACCTCGATCTGATCGCCGTCGCGCACGAGATAGGACGGGATGTTCACCCGCTGGCCGTTCACCGTGACGTGGCCGTGATTCACCAGCTGGCGCGCCGCGAACGGCGTGATCGCGAACTTCAGCCGGTACACCACCGTGTCCAGCCGGCGCTCGAGCAGCTCGATCAGGTTCTCGGAGGTGTCACCCTTCCGGCGCACCGCCTCATCGTAGTAGCGGCGGAACTGCCGCTCGCCGATGTTGCCGTAGTAGAACTTCAGCCGCTGCTTGGCCGCGAGCTGGGTGCCGAAATCGGTCGGCTTCTTGCGCCGCTGGCCGTGCTGGCCGGGACCGTAGTCGCGCTTGTTGACCGGGGATTTCGGCCGGCCCCAGAGGTTCTGGCCCAGCCGGCGATTGACCTTGTACTTGCTCTCGGCGCGCTTTGTCATGGCGCGAGGCCCTTTCCTTGGTTCTGCGGGGCAGCGACTGCCGTGCCCCTCCTGTCCCGGTAGGCCCCGTCTGGGGCGGAACTTCCGTTCGCGTTCCCGGGAATGAGCGGCGGGAGATACGGGGGCTGGCCCGGCTTGTCAAACGGCCGCACCGGCCCTTATGCCCTCGCCCATGGTCACCCGCAGCGAAATCCTGATCCTCGGCCTCACCGCCGGCGTCATCGGCTCCCTGGTCGGCGGCATGATGCTCGGCGTCGGCATGGGGCTGATCAGCCAGGGCGCGCATATCGGCTGGCTTCTGGCACTCCCCGGCGCGCCGGCGGGCGGGCTGATTGGACTTCTGCTCGCGCGGCGGCTGGCGCGGCAACTGCCGGAGTAGCGCTATACCGCCGCATCCGGCTCGACCTCCATGTCTGGCTCGATCCGTCCGTGCACGCGCCGCCCGCGCGAGAGCTCCGTGACGATGCCGTGCAGGGTGCGGAGCTCCTGCTCGGTCACCTCGCCGCGCTCGAACAGGTGGCGGATGGTGCGCACCATGCTCGGTCGCTTCGCCTGGTTGCGCAGGAAGCCGCAGGCATCGAGCTCGGCGACCAGGTGGCGGAGGAAGTTCTCGAGCCGGTCCTTGGTCGCGATGCGCGTCTCGTTGGTGACGAGGCGCTCGGGCGGCGTGGCATCGGCGGCGGTCCACCACTCATAGGCCATCACCATCACCGCCTGGGCGAGGTTCATCGAATTGAACGCCGGATTGAGCGGGATCTGCACCAGCGTGTCGGCATGGGCGAGGTCGTCCGCGGTCAGCCCAGCGCGCTCAGGGCCGAACAGGATGCCGGCAGCGAGCCCGCGCCCGGCGATCGCGCGCAGCATCGCGGCCGCACCGCGCGCAGTCGCGGTGTTGACGATCACGTGGCGCGGCCGCGGACAGGTGGCGAACACGCGCTGAAGATCGGCGACCGCATGCGCGACCGTCGGGTGCAGCGTCGCCGCGTTCAGGATCGCATCTGCGCCCGAGGCCATGCGCCAGGCCTTCTCCTGCGGCCAGCCGTCCCGCGGGGCAACGAGGCGGAGGTGAAAGAGGCCGCCATTCGCCATCGCGCGCGCCGCCGCGCCGATGTTCTCGGCAAGCTGCGGGCGAACGAGAATGACGGCGGGCGAATGCTCACCCACTGGCCCGATCGCAGCACCAGCCTCGCGTCCCGTCATGGCGCGGCGGGGTAGTCCCGCCGGGCCGGCTGGTCAACCGCCGAGGCGGCGCAGGATCTCTCGGAGCTGCGCGATCTCGGCCTCCTGGGCGCGGATGATCTCCTCGGCGAGTTGGCGCAGCTCCGGGTCGGAGCCGTGTTCCAGCACCACGCGCGCCATGTCGATCGCGCCCTGGTGGTGCGGGATCATGCCGCGGACGAAGTCGGTATCGGCGTTGCCGGTGAATGGGATGTCCATGTCGCGGTGCATGCGGGCGTTCGCAGCACGGAAGGCGTGCGTGCTGGCAGGCTCGCTGGCGCTCGCGCCGTGCCCGTGCTGCCCATGCTGCATCTGCGCGAGCGGCACGCCGTGGCTGAAGCCGTGGTGCGCGATCGCCGGCGCGGCTCCGATCAGCAGCGCGGCGGCGGCGAACAGGGTTGTCTTCATGCGCGTCTCCCTCACAGGTACTTGGTGAGCTCGCGGACCTCGGCCAGCGCCGCCTCGGCCCTGCCTTCGCTCACCGCCCGGTCAAGGCAGTGGTTGATGTGGGTCTCGATCAGCACACGCTTGGCCTCCGCGAGGCCCCGCTCGACGGCGCGCAGCTGCTGGGCGAGGTCGAGGCAGGGCCGCCCGCCCTCGATCATGCCGATCGTCGCGGTCAGGTGCCCCGAGACGCGCTTGAGCCGCTTCACGACATCGGCGTGGGCGGCGTGACGGATGCCATGAGCCATGGCTGGATGGTATCCCGGGGGAGGGGATAGGGGAAGGCCCTCACCCTGTCCCTCTCCCGCGCGGCGCGAGAGGGAGCGCGCTGGCGACAGAGGGGTTCCCTCTCCCTCCGGGAGAGGGTCAGGGTGAGGGCATTACGCCGGCACACCCTCGCGCATCAGCAGGTAGGTCACCGCATCCCCCAAGGCGCCGAACGAGGCTTCGATGACGTTGCCCGAGACGCCGACGGTGCTCCAACGGCCGCCGCCATTGCCTTCGCTCTCGATCATCACGCGCGTGGTTGCCGCGGTCGCCTGGTCGGGGGTGAGGATGCGCACCTTGTAGTCCACGAGGCGGAGGCTCGCGACCGCCGGGTAGTGCGGTACCAGCGCCTTGCGCAGCGCGGCATCCAGCGCGTTCACCGGTCCGTTGCCCTCCGCCACGGTCAGCACGCGCTCGCCCTTCACCACCAGCTTCAGCGTCGCCTCGGAGAGCGGCTCCTCGTGCTCGCCGCGGCGTTCCACCAGCGTGCGGAACGAGTCCAGGCGGAAATACTCGGGCACGGTGCCGAGCACGCGCCGCGCGAGCAGTTCGAACGACGCCTCGGCCGCGTCATAGGCGTAGCCCGCGAACTCCTTGGCCTTCACCTCGTCGAGGATGCGGCGGATGCGCACGTCGTCCGGGTCGATCTCGATGCCGACCTCGGTGAGGCGCGAGAGGATGTTGGACCGCCCCGACTGGTCGGAGACGACGATGTGGCGGCGGTTGCCGACCGTCTCGGGCGGGATGTGCTCGTAGGTGGCCGGGTCGCGCTGCACGGCCGAGACATGCAGGCCGCCCTTGTGGGCGAACGCGCTCTCGCCGACATAGGGCGCGCCGCGATTGGGCGCGCGGTTCAGCCGCTCGTCGAGCGCGCGGGAGAGCTTGGTGATGCCGCGCAGCGCCTCGGCGCTGATGCCGGTGGTGTAGCCCATCTTCAGCATCAGGGTCGGGATGATGCTGATCAGGTTGGCGTTGCCGCAGCGCTCGCCGATGCCGTTGATCGTGCCCTGCACCTGGCGGACGCCCGCGCGCACCGCGGCGAGCGTGTTCGCGACCCCGTTGCCGGTGTCGTCGTGGCCATGGAAGCCGAGCTGCTCGCCGGGGATGACCTTGGCAACCTCGGCGACGATCGCCTCGACCTCGTGCGGCAGGGTGCCGCCATTGGTGTCGCAGAGCACGATCCAGCGTGCGCCGGCCTTGTGCGCGGCCGCGATCGCGGCGAGCGCGTAAGAACGGTTGCGCTTGTAGCCGTCGAAGAAGTGCTCGGCGTCGAACATCGCCTCGCCGCGGCGCGCGGCCTCGGCGACGCTGTCGGCGATCATGGCAAGGTTCTCGTCGAGCGACACGCCGAGTGCCACCTCGGCGTGGTAGTCCCAGGCCTTGCCGACCAGGGTGACGACCGGTGTGCGCGCGCCGAACACCGCGGCGAGGCCGGGATCGTTGGCGGCAGACCGGCCGGAGCGCCGCGTCATGCCGAACGCGGCGAGGCGGGCTGTGCGGAACGGCGGCGGGTCGGCGAAGAAGGCATCGTCGATCGGATTCGCACCCGGCCAGCCGCCCTCGACGGTGTCGACGCCGAAGGCATCGAGTGCCTTCGCGATCGCCTGCTTGTCGGCCACGCCCCAGTCGATGCCCTGCATCTGCTGGCCGTCGCGCAGGGTGCAGTCGTAGATGTGGATGCGCTCGCCGTTCACGAGGCGCGTCTCCAGGTCGTGCCCTGCGGCCCATCCTCCAGCACGATCCCTTGCGCAAGAAGCTCCGCGCGAATTCGATCGGCAGTAGCGAAGTCTCGCGCCTTACGCGCCGCAAGCCGAGCGGCGATCGCGTTCTCGATTGCACGGGTCTCGACAGAGGCATCGCCGCGAAACCAGCGGCTTGGCACTTCCTTGGCGATGCCAAGCAATGCTGCATTCTCCAGGAAGGCCCCTCGCCACTCCGCGGCCTCGCGATCAGACTTGGCGCCAAGGATCTTCGACGCCTGATCATGCAGAGCCGAAAGCGCCAGATGCGTATTCAGGTCATCGCAGAGGGCGGCGGTAAAGCGATCCTCCTCGCCGCTCTCATCGTCGCCGATGTCAGTCACAATCCCCACGTCTTCAATACGCTCGGCCCGCTCCTTGGCTCGGTAGAACCGATCAAGCTCGCGCCGCGCCTCCATCAGCGCCGCCTCGGAGTAGTCGAGCGGCATCCGGTAATGCGTCTTCAACAGCAGCAGACGGAACGCCTCGCCGGCCCAAGCGCCGTGCCGCAGTACTTCCTCGACCGTGGTGAAGTTGCCGAGGCTCTTCGACATCTTCTCCCCGCCCACCAGCAGCATGCCGTTATGCATCCAGACGCGCGCGAAACGCGTGCCGGGAAACGCGCACACCGACTGCGCGATCTCGTTCTCGTGGTGCGGGAAGATCAGGTCGAGCCCACCGCCATGGATGTCAAACTCCTCGCCGAGATGGCGCCACGACATCGCGCTGCATTCGATGTGCCAGCCCGGCCGGCCGCGGCCCCAGGGGCTGTCCCAGCCCGGTTGGTCGGGCGTGGAGGGCTTCCACAGCACGAAGTCGTAGGGCGTCTTCTTGTAGGGCGCGACGTCTACGCGCGCGCCCGCCTCCATCTCATCCGGCGTGCGGTTGGAGAGCGCGCCGTAGCGCGGAAAGGACGGCACGTCGAACAGCACGTGCGCATCGGCGACGTAGGCGTTTCCGTTGGCGATCAGCCGCTCGATCAGCATGATCATCTCGGCGACTGTCTCAGTCGCGCGCGGCTCCTTAAAGATCACGCCCGGTGGGGGCTCTGCACCGAGCGCTCTCATGTCATCGTGGAACCAGCGCGTCGTGCGTGATGTCAGCTCTTCAATCGGCTCGTCATTTTCGCGGGCCGCCGCAATAATTTTGTCTTCTATATCGGTGATGTTGCGGACGTACGTGATCTTGGCGCGCGGATAGAGCCGGCGCAGCAGCCGCACGAGAACGTCGAACACCACCACGGGGCGCGCGTTGCCGATATGCGCGCGGTCATAGACGGTCGGTCCGCACACATAGAGGCGGATGTGCGACGGGTCGATCGGCTCGAATGGTTGTGGCTTTTCTTCGTCCCGCGAGGCGGAGTTACGCAGCTTGAGAGTTGGCATTGATCTGTCCGTCCGTGCGGGGCAATGCCCCGGGTATGGGTAAGGCGCGAGGCTTGGTCAAATCGCGCGTGGACAGATCACGGGACGGCTCCTGCGGCCAGGTTGAGCCGTGAGACTACGCGATCCCGGCCGATCAGGGGAAGCAGGGCGGCCATGTCCGGGCCGTGTTCCTCGCCGGTGAGCGCGAGGCGGAGCGGTCGCCACAGCGCGCGGCCCTTGCGCCCGGTGGCGGCGGTGAGCGAGGCGGCCCAGGCCTTGGCGGTCGCCGCGTCCCAGGGCTCGGGCGGCAGCGCGGCGGCGGCTTCGCGCAGGAACGCGCCCTCACCCTCGAGCGGCGGCGGCACGATCGCGCCCGCGACCACGTCCCACCAGTGCCGCGCCTCGGTGGTCAGGTCGAGATTGCCGCGCACCGCGAGCCAGAACGCCTCGGTCGCACCCGCGGGCAGCCGGTCGCGCACGGACTCGAAGGGGGTCGCGTGCAGCACCTTGCGGTTGAGCGCGAGCAGCTGGGCAGGGTCGAAGCGGGCGGGGCTGCGGCTGATCCGGCCGAGGTCGAAGCCGGCCGCCAGCGTGGCGAGGTCGGCCGGGGCGAGATCGTCGGGCGTGCCGAACCGGGCGAGATAGGCGGTGAGGGCCGCGGGCTCGATCCCGTCGGCGCGGAGCGCGCGCAGGGAAAGCGAGCCGATGCGCTTGGAGAGCGGCTCGCCCTCGGCGCCCACCAGCAGTGGCAGATGGGCGAGGCGGATCGCGTCCGACTCGGCGCCCAGCGCGGCGATGATGTCGCGCTGCACGCCCGAGTTGGTGACGTGGTCCTCGCCGCGGATGATGTGGGTGATGCCGAGCTCCAGGTCGTCCACCACCGAGGCGAAGGTGTAGAGCGGCGTGCCGTCGGCGCGGACCAGCACGGGGTCGGAGACGGCGGGCAGCTTCACCGCGCGGCGGCCGAGCACGAGATCGTCCCACGCGGTCTCGCCGGCAGAGAGGCGGAAGCGCCAGTAGGGCGGGCGGGCGGAGGCGAAGGCGCGCGCGCGCTGGTCCTCGGTCATCGCGAGCGCAGCGCGGTCGTAGATCGGTGCGACGCCGCGCTTCAAACGTTGGCGGCGCTTCGCCTCCAGTTCCTCCTCGCTCTCCCAGCAGGGATAGAGGCGGCCGGCATTCTTCAGCCGCTCGGCGGCGGCCGCGTAGGCGGCGAGCCGGTCGCGCTGGCGCACCGGACCTTCGTCCCAGGCGAGGCCAAGCCAGCGCAGATCCTCCTCGATCGCGGCCTCGTACTCCGGCTTGCACCGCGTCGTGTCGGTGTCGTCGAGGCGCAGCACGAAGGCGCCGCCCGCCCGGCGCGCGAACAGCCAGTTGGCGAGCGCGACGCGCGCGTTGCCGACATGCAGATGGCCGGTCGGCGAGGGGGCGAAGCGGACACGAACGGGCTCGCGCCCGGGGTCAGTCATCGTCGTCGTCTTCGTCGGGCTCGTCCCGCCGCGGATCGAGCCCGCGCCAGTCGCGCTCGATGCTGCCCGGAGGTGCGGGGTTGCGGGCGAAGAACGCGAGCTCGCTCGAACTCGACCAGCCCTGCTCGCCGGCCTCCAGCACCTCGGCATCCTCGCCGAACGCATGCCAGTCGCCCGCCACCTCCTCCGGTGTCGCATCGGGCACGCGGCAGCGCTCGACGCTGTCGCGCACATAGGCGCGCGCGAAAGCGTTGGCGTGCATCAGGCTCTCGAAGCCGGGCACGTCCTCGATCGCCTCCTCGTCGTGCTCGGCGGAGTGGTCGCGGATGCGCACCACCCAGCCGCCCTCCGGCGCGAACAGATCGCCAATCATGACACCAGCGCCGTGAAGCCGTTGGTGATCGGATAGCGCCGGTCCCGCCCGAACGCGCGCGGGCTGATCTTCACCCCCGGCGGCGCCTGGCGGCGCTTGTACTCGGCCCGATCCAGCATCCTCCACACGCGCAGCACGGTGGCGCGGTCATGGCCCTTCGCCACCAGCGCATCCACGCTCTGCTCGCCCTCGACCAGCCCTTCCAGGATCGCATCGAGCATGTCGTAGGGCGGCAAACTGTCCTGGTCGGTCTGGTTCGGCTTCAGCTCCGCCGAGGGCGGCTTGGCGATCACCCGCTCCGGCATCACCCGCCCCTTCGGCCCCTTCGCCCCGCGCGGATGGTGCGCGTTGCGCCAGCGCGAGAGCGCGAACACGGTGGTCTTGTACACGTCCTTCAGGACGGAGAACCCGCCGCACATGTCGCCATACAGCGTCGCGTAGCCCACCGACATCTCGCTCTTGTTGCCGGTCGTCAGCACCATGTCGCCGAACTTGTTCGACAACGCCATCAGGATCAGCCCCCGCGCGCGCGACTGGATGTTCTCCTCGGTGATGTCGGGCGCGCGGTTGCCGAACACGGGCGAGAGCACCTGGTGGAACGCCTCCATCGCCGGCGTGATCGGGATCATGTCGTAGCGGATGCCGAGCAGCCGCGCGCAGCTCTCGGCGTCCTCCAGGCTGTCGCGGCTGGTGTACGGCGAGGGCAGCATCACCGCGCGCACGCGCTCCGCGCCCAGCGCATCGACGGCGACCGCGGCCGAGACCGCACTGTCGATCCCGCCCGAGAGCCCGAGCACCACGCCGGGGAAGCCGTTCTTGTTCACGTAGTCGGCAAGCCCCAGCGTCATCGCGCGCCAGATGCTCTCCTCGCGGCTGTCCTCGGCCGCGATCGGCCCGGGCGCGCAGACGAGGCGGTCGCCCTCGCGCGCCCATTCGGTGAGCACGATGTCCTGGTCGAACTCCGGCAGTCGCGCGGCGACCGACCTGTCAGGGTTCAGCACGAAGGACGCGCCGTCGAACACCAGTTCGTCCTGCCCGCCGACCTGGTTGAGGAACACGAAGCCAAGCCCGTTCTCCACCACCCGCCCGACCGCGAGCCCGATCCGCGTGTCGCGCTTGCCGGCCTCGTAGGGCGAGGCGTTGATCGAGAGCAGCACCTCAGCGCCGCTCTCCGCCAGCGTCTCGGACACGTCAGGCAGCCACCAGTCCTCGCACACCATCAGCCCGAGGCGGAAGCCGCGGAACGACACCGGACCCGGCGCGGGGCCGGCGACGAAGTGGCGCTTGTCGTCGAACACGCCGTAGTTCGGCAGTTCGTGCTTGGCGCGCACCGCGGTGATCTTCCCGTCGTCGAGCAGATAGGCGGCATTGTGCAGCTTGCCGTCGGCCAGCCACGGCCCGCCGACGACCAGGCCGGGCCCGCCATCGCCGGTCGCCGCGGCGAGGCGGCCGATTCCGGCGCGGCACGCCTCGATGAAGGCGGGCTTCATCACCAGGTCCTCAGGCGGGTAGCCGGCGATCGAGAACTCGGGCGTCAGCACCAGCTCGGCGCCCATGCCCGCCGCGCGCGCCCGCGCCTCCAGGATCGTCGTGGCGTTCGCCTCCAGCGCGCCCTCGTGCATGTTCAGCTGCGCGAGCGCCAGGCGGAGCCGTTTGGTCATGGCCGGACGCTACGGACGCGCCAGGGGCAGGTCAACGCGACCACGCCGCACGCCGAGCGCCATTCCCGCTGTCACCAGCAGCACGCCGATCAGGGCGCCCAACCCCAGAGGTTCATCCAGCACCGGCCATGCCGCGAGCGCCGCCAGCGCCGGCACCACCGCGGTGAACAGCGACACGGTGGTCGAGCCGAGCGCCACCAGCGCGCGGGTGTAGAGCAGCGAGGCGAGCACCATCGCCACCAGCCCCTGATAGACGCCCTGGAACACGACTTCCTGCCACGCCGCCTCGGCGATCGCCGAAGGCAGCGCAAGCCACCAGACCGGCAGATAGAACGGCGCCGCACCGACCGCGACCGCGGCGGTCGCCTGGAGCGCGGTGATGCGCCAGCGCTGCACCAGCACGATGAACACCGCGTAGCTCGATGTGGCGATGAAGAACAGGATGTCGCCGCGCCAGGCGCCCGGGGTTGCGACAAACTCCGAGCCCGCCAGCAGCGCGATCCCGGCCGCGACCACCGCGAGCGAGAGCACGCGCCGCGCCGTCGGCGTCTCGCCGAGCCAGGCCCAGGCAAGCACCGCCGTCACGAACGGCAGCGCACCCGGCAGCAGCACCGCGCCGTGCGCTGCCGGGGCGAGCGCGAAGGCGTTGTAGGCGAACAGCGCGAAGCCCAACCCAGCTGTCGCGCCCATCACCAGGATCCGCCGGACGGGGATGTCCTTCAGCACTCCGCGCAGCACCAGCGGCAGCAGCACCACGAGGGCCACGCCAAAGCGCAGTGCGGCGAGGTCCCACGGCGTCAGCACACCGCGCGCGCCGGCGCGGCTCGCCAGGATGAAGCCCGTCCAGACGAACAGGATCGCGACGGCGCAGGCGAAGCCGATGCGCCGCTCCAGAGCCGGATCGCGGGATGCGCCGAGCACGGCCGTGATCACGGGCGCCCTGGGCCGCTCTTGCGGAACAGGAACTCCCGGCCGACCTTCACCCGTGGGATACCGCCGTAGGCGATCACGTCGGCGGTCGCGTAGGTCTCACTCCACGCCTCCGGCAGGTAGGAGCCGGTGCCGACCATGTCGAGTGGCGCCTTGGCATCCGCCATCACGCGGCACTTCTCGACCGAGAACCCCGAGGAGCCGACGATCCGCACGCTCGGGAACCCCGCCTCATCGAGCGCTTCGCGCATGCGCCAGACCGCTGCCGCAGACACGCCCGTGCCGACCAGCCAGCGCAGCTCGTCATGCGTGCGGTAGCGCCGGATCGCCTCCGGTGCCCGTCGTTCCATCACCGCATACGAGGACGGCGGATCGAGCCCCTCCATGAACCGCCCGCCATGGGTGTCGAGCCGCACGGCAAGCCGCCCGGCCGCGGCGAGATCGGGAAAGCGGCGCGCGACCGCGATCGAATCCGTGACCTCGCGACCGAAGTAGTCGACCAGCACCGTCAGATCCTCATCCGGGAATGTCGCGTGGAACATCTCGGCGGCCCGCACGGTCGAGCCCGCGTAGCCGATCAAGGCATGCGGCATGGTACCTCGGCCTCGGTTAAGGCCGAACCAATGCGCGGTGGCGTCGGTGGCGTTGCCGACGAAACCTTTGGCCCCCTGGGCCTGCGCCGCCCGCGAGCCGACCGAGGCGGCATAGGCCATCATCTCGGCCATCTCGGTGCCGGCGCAGTGGCGCGCGTCCATCGCCAGGAACGCCACCTTCGGCAGCTCCAGGCACATCGCCCAGGCGTTCCACGCGGCCACGCAGGGCGGACCGAGCTTCTGGAGGTAGAGCGTCTCGAGTTCAGACAGCGCGGCGAAGGAGCCCGAGATGTAGAGGATCGGATCGCCGGCGCCGACCGCCGCCCCTTCCGGGTGCATCACCTCGGTTGTCGCCTCGGCGCCGCGCACCGCGCGGATCCACTCGATCGCGAGGCGCGGCGCCGAGATCACAGGGCGGCGCATGAACACCGCATAGGTGACCTCGATGTCGCCGAACCGCTCGACGATCGCGCGGGTGCGGCTGAAATAGCTGTCGGTGCGGCGCGCGACCTCCGCGGGCGCGGGCGACGGCGAACCCATGACGCGGTCGCGCGCTATTGTGCGGCGACGCGTCGCTGCCCGGCCGGCTGGCGCCGCGCCTTGAGCTCGGCTGCGACCAGGAAGGCGAGTTCGAGGACCTGCTCGGCGTTCAGCCTGGGGTCGCAGAAGGTGTGGTAGCGCGAGGCGAGTGACGCCTCCGTCACCGCGCGCGACCCGCCCAGGCACTCGGTCACGTCCTGCCCCGTCATCTCGACATGCACCCCGCCGGCCCAGGTGCCCTCGGCCTCGTGCACGTCAAAGAACCGGGTCACCTCGGTCAGGATCGCGTCGAAGCTCCGGGTCTTGTAGTCGTTCGCCGCCTTCACCGTGTTGCCGTGCATCGGGTCGGTCAGCCACACCACCTTGCGCCCCTCGCGCTTCACCGCGCGCACGAGCGGCGCGAGCTTGGCCTCGACCTTGTCCGCCCCCATGCGCGCGATCAGGGTGATCCGCCCCGCCTCGTTCGCCGGATTGAGCGCGTCGATCAGGCGCAGCAGGTCGTCGGGCTCCAGGCTCGGCCCGCATTTCAGCCCGAGCGGGTTCCTCACCCCGCGCAGGAACTCGACATGCGCGTGGTCGTGCTGGCGCGTGCGGTCGCCGATCCAGAGCAGATGCGCCGAGGTGCAGTACCAGTCGCCCGAGGTGGAATCGACCCGCGTCATCGCCTGCTCGAACGGCAGCAGCAGCGCCTCGTGCGAGATGTAGAAGTCGGTCTCGCGGATCTGCGGCGTCGTCTCGCTGGTGAGCCCGCAGGCCGCCATGAACGAGAGCGTCTGGTCGAGCCGGTCGGCGAGATCGCGATACCGCTCGGCGGCCGGGCTGCGCTCGACGAAGCCCAGGTTCCAGCGGTGCACCTCGTGCAGGTCGGCATAGCCGCCCTGGGCGAAGGCGCGCAGCAGGTTCAGCGTGGATGCGGCGTGGAAGTAGCCGCGCTCCATCCGCGTCGGATCGGCCGTGCGCGCCTCGGGCGTGAACTCGGGGCCGTTGATGTTGTCGCCGCGGTAGGAGGGCAGGGTGACGCCGTCCACCGTCTCGGTGTCGGCGCTGCGCGGCTTGGCGAACTGTCCGGCCATGCGGCCGAGCTTCACCACCGGCACCTGGCCGCCATAGGTCAGCACCACCGCCATCTGCAGCAGCACGCGGAAGCTGTCGCGGATGATGTTGGCGTTCAGGTCGTTGAAGCTCTCGGCACAGTCGCCCCCCTGGAGCACGAAGGCGCGGCCTTCCGATGCGGCGGCCAGCGCCGCCTTGAGCCGGCGTGCCTCGCCTGCAAACACCAGCGGGGGAAATCGCCGCACCCGTTCCTCGACCGCGGCCAGCGCTGCCTGGTCAGGATAGACCGGCATCTGCTTGATCGGCTTGGCCCTCCAGGAATCGGGGGTCCAGGACGGGGACATGGCGGCTTCCTCGATGATCTTCATTGCACTGCGACAGAGTTTCCCACAGCCGGGCCGGGGACGCTACTCCGGCCGCTACTCCGCCGCCTCCGCCAGAGGATCAGGCCGCTTCTGGCGCATGGTGACGAACTCCTCGGCCGCCGAGGGGTGCACCCCGATCGTGCGGTCGAAGTCCTGCTTGGTCGCCCCCATCACCAGGGCGATCGCGAGCCCCTGGATGATCTCCGGCGCGTCCTCGCCCAGCATGTGCGCCCCCAGCACGCGCTGGGTCTGCCGGTCGACCACCAGCTTCATCAAGGTCTTGCGGTCGCGGCCCGAGATCGTGTGGCGCAGCGGGCGGAACCGCGAGAGGTAGACGTCCACGGTCCCGCGCTTCGCCGCCTGCGCCTCCGACAGCCCCACCGTGCCGATCGGCGGGATCGTGAAGATCCCCGTCGGCACGTTCTCAAGGCTGATCGTCCGCGGAGTGCCGCCGAACAGGGTATCGGCCAGCGCATGGCCCTGGGCGGTCGCCACCGGGGTGAGGTTCAGCCGGTCGGTGACGTCCCCGAGCGCATGGATATGCGGCACCGAGGTCCGCCCAGCCTCGTCCACCGCGATCGCACCCTTGTCCGTGATCCGGACGCCCGCCTCGTCCAGCCCCAGCCCGGTGGTGTTCGGCCTCCGCCCGACCGCGGCGAACACCGCATCCGCCTCCAGCATCCGCCCGTCGGTGGTGTGGACGATGAACCCGTCGTGAACCTTCTCGACCCGCACCGCATCGCAGTCGAAGCGCAGATCGATGCCGGCGGCACGCATCTCCTCCGCCAGCGCCTCGCGGATGTCGTCGTCGAAGCCGCGCAGGAACAGCTGTCCGCGGTAGAGCTGATGCACCTTGGCACCCAGCCCGTGCAGGATGCCGGCGAACTCGCAGGCGATGTAACCGCCACCCAGCAGCACCACCCGCTCGGGCCGCCTTGGCAGCGTGAACAGGTCGTCGCTGACCAGGCAGTGCTCGGCGCCGCGGAAACTCGGACGCACCGGCGCGCCGCCGGTGGCGATGACGATATGCTTCGCGGTGACACGCGTCCCGTCCACCTCGACCGTGTGCGGATCGACCAGCCGCGCGCGCGCCTCGAACACGGTCGCACCGGCACCCTCCAGCAGCTTGCGGTAGATGCCGGACAGCCGCGCGATCTCGGCGTTGCGACGCTCGGCGAAGGCAGCCCAGTCATGGCCGCGCACCGCGATGTCCCAGCCGAAACCGCGCGCGTCCTCGGCGAGCGCTCCATACTCCGCGGCCTGGACCATCAGCTTCTTCGGCACGCAGCCGACGTTCACGCAGGTGCCGCCCCAGAAGCGGGACTCGGCGACCGCGACATGCGCGCCGTGGCCGGCGGAGATGCGGCCGCAGCGCACCCCCGCACTACCGCCGCCGATCACGAAGAGGTCGAAATCCATGACGATCTCCAAGCAGTGGGGGGGGGGGGGGGGGGGGGGGGGGGGGGGGGGGGGGGCGGCGGGCGGGCGGCCGGGCGGGGGCGCGGGGCCGGCGACTGGGGCGCG
>NZ_JBHYDW010000042.1:26035-27969 GCF_051860475.1 Elioraea sp.
GGTGTGGCGGCCGCAGCGCCCCCCGCCACGCCCGCCGCCTATCCATATGTTGTCGAAATCATTGAGGATCGCCTGGCGGTGGGGGGACGACGGTCGTCCCCCCACACCCCCCTCCACCTCCACAGGAGCCCGACGCTATAGGAGCCCTCTCTGGTTCGGCGCAACCGCCTCCCTGGATACCGTCCTCAACTCCTGGACGCCCGCCTCGGCCAGCGCCGCGGCGATCGCCTCGAACTCCGCCGGCGGACGCGTCGCATCCGCCGTATCGCCCCGCGGCACGTAGATCACCGTCTCGTAGCGCGCCCGCGTCAGCAACACCCGATACGTGTTGCGGATGAACGCGTGGTCCCTCTCCGCCCGATGCCACCTGGTCCCCGCGAAGTGGCGCGCGCGCCAGCCGCCGCTCGGATCGGGCAGGAAGTCGTTGCCCCAGGCGAGCCCCACAACGTCCAGCTCCAGCCCCTGGCACGCATACTCGGTGGCGCAGACCTCCAGCGCATCCGACCCGCGCACATCCGGCCAGCGGTTGAGGAACCACTCCGCCACCTCGTCGCCGCTCACCTCCGGGCCGAACCCGTCCGCCCGCAGCCGCTTCGCCACCGACGAGCGCACCAGCCCTGCCCGGCGTTCCCCCCGCGCAAGCACCCGCAGTGCCGCGCGCATCGCGCCGGGTTCGCGCGTCAGCAGAAACGGCACCCCGCCGGCGCCGTCGGCGATCGCGCGCGCCTCGGCGATGCGCCCGTCCAGCAGCGCATCCACCCACGCCGCCGCCGCGGTCTCGCGCACGCTGCGGATCGACACGGTCAGGTCGAGATCGGGATCGATCGCCAGCCACGCCGGTGCCCCGTCCGCGAGCCGCTGCACCGGATCGGCCGCCTGGATCGCCCGCTTCGCCGCCACCGCTCGCCAGTCCCCACGCGCGGCGATCACCCGCCCCCACTCCGCCAACCCCGCCTCGCCGGTGTTGATCTCCTGCCCGTTGCCGATCAGCGCCACCACCACCGCCCAGCCCGGCCGGCGCGCCATGATCTCCAGCGTGTGTGCGGGCTCGCTCATCGTCAGCCGTCCGGGCCGGCGCTGCGTCCCCGCGCGCGCCTTCGCCTCGTCCCAGGCGCGCTGCGCCTCGTCGAACACGATCAGCCGCTCGGGCGGATGGCACTTGGGATCCGCCGCGTTGTCCTCCAGGAACCGATGCACGTTCTGCAACGCCGCGCGCACCCGGCGCCGCGCCTCTGCCGCACCGCACTCCCGCCGCACGATCGCATCCCGCGCAAGCGCCTCGCGCAGCACCGTCACCAGCGGCGCATTGCCGGTGAGGAACGCCGCCCCCTCCTGCCGTACCGAGCCGAACACCGTGTTCAGCCCGCACAGGGTCTTGCCCGCGCCCGGAATGCCGGTGACGAACACGACGGTGCGCGCGCCGTCGCGCCGCGCATCCGCCACCGCGCGGTCGATCGCCGCCGTGGTGCGCGTGAGGTTGGCGAAATCCGCCCGTGCAGCCGCGATCTCCGCGACACCGTTGCGCGCATAGAGCATCGTCGCCGCCTCGATGATCGTAGGCACCGGGCGGTAGGGCGCCGCGAGCCACGCCTGCCCATCGAGCGGAATCTGTGGCGCGGGCACCGATGCCTGCACCCACGCCACGAACGCCGCAAGCGAGGCATGACTCGTGCGCATCGGCGGCACCACGCCGTGCCACAACAGCGGCGGCTGGCGCGGCAACGCCGCCTCCGCGTTGCCGACCACCAGCACCGGCACGATCGGATGGTCGCGGCTGCCGGCGTGGAAATCCCGCAGATCGAGCGCGTAGTCCTCGACCTGAGCCAGCGCCGCCGGCGACGCATCGCCGGTCTTGAACTCCAGCACCATGATCACGCGATCGGTCAGCACCACCGCGTCGATGCGCTTCTCCAGCCGCACCAGGTCGTATTCGA
>NZ_JBHYDW010000043.1:0-27869 GCF_051860475.1 Elioraea sp.
GTGCCGTTCCCGGACGAGGCGGCGCGGCGTGCGATCTGGGAACGGCACATCCCGTCCCGCGCGCCGACCGAGGGGATCGACCTCGACGCGCTCGCGCGGCTCGACCTGCCGGGGGGCGCGATCCGCACCGTCGCGTTGAACGCCGCCTCGGCGGCAGCCGCCGCCGGCACGCCCATCCGGATGGCGCAGGTGGCTGCTGCCGCGCGGCGGGAGTTCGCGAAGCTTGGGCGGCTGCCCACCGGGCTCGCGGCGGAGGCGTCCCGATGACGACGGTGGCGATCCGGCGGCTGCGGATCAACGGGCTTGCCGGCCGTGCCCCGAGCCGCGCGGAGGTGGAGGCCGCCCTGCGCCGGGCGCTCGCGCAGGGCGTGCCCGACACGACGCCGCCCGCGGCCGCGCTGCGCATCGACGGCGGACGGACGCTGGGCCAGGCCACCGATGCCGTCGCCGCGGCGATCGCGGGCCTGAAGGGGGGGCGGCGATGAGGGGGTTCGCCGAGAAGACGGCCACGCCGGGCGCGCTTCGGGCAGCAGCGGCGTTCCGGATCGGTGCGGCGAACGACGCGGCCGAGCGCGAGGCCGATGCGATCGCCGAGCGCGTGCTCGGCGCGGCGACGCTGCGCCGTCGCCCGAGCGGCGGGGGCGCAATCGCCAGCGACGCACAGGGAGCCGTCCACGCGGCGCTCGCCGCGCCGGGCCGTCCGCTCGCCGCGTCCGATCGCGCGCGTTTCGGCACCGCTCTCGGCGTCGATCTCGCGGGCGTTCGGATCCACGACGACGCTGCCGCGGATCGCGCGGCACGCTCGGTCGGCGCCCGTGCCTTCGCGCTGGGCAGCGAACTGGTGTTCGCGCGCGGTGAGTACCGTCCGGCGGAGCCCGAGGGCCGACGCCTGCTCGCGCACGAGCTCGCCCATCTCGGCCAGGACCGGTCGGCGACCACGGTGCGGCGCGAGAACGGCAAGGGCGCGGCGAACAAGGAAGAGGAGGAACCGTCCGCCGGCGACGTGATCGTCGAGGGGCTGAAGGTCGCGGCAGAGAAGGCGAAGGACAAGAAGGAGATCAAGGAGAAGGTGCTGAAGCCGATCGAGGACAAGGCAAAATCCGAGTTCGGCGAGCTCTCGACCGGCGAGAAGGTCGGCGTGGTCTCGTTCGGTGCCGCCACCTACGGCCTCGGCCTCGGCGCCATGTTCGGCACCGCGGAGGGGCGCGAGAAGCTCTCGGGCGTGAACTTCATCGCCCCGCTCGGCCTGATCCCGTACTGGCCGATCTCGTCCTTCACCTACACCCTGCCCGAGAAGGAGACCGACCCGCTCAAGTTCGCGCTGAAGTTCGACGGGTCGGAGTTGCTGAAGCTGGGCCGCGGCGACGAGCCGAAGTGGGTCACCAGCCTGTCGCTCGATGTCGGCTGGACGGTGATGCCGCAGACCGACAGCTGGAAACTCACCAAGCTGACCGGGAAGTTCGGGCTGCTGCCCGGGCTGACGCTCTCCGGCGGCTACCAGAAGGGGCCGTTCCTGACCACGCCGAGCGAGATCGTCACCGGACCGGGCGGCGAGACGCAGCAGAGCATGAAGACGATCCCGTCGGAGAAGGGCCCGAAGGATCCGCTCATGGATCAGCCGAATGTCGGGGGGTTCATCACCGTGGACCTGGCCAAGCTGCCGATCGTCCCGGCGCCGCTCCGTCACATCCTCGGTGGCGGACTGGGGAAGCGCCGGCGATGAAGGCGGCCGCAACCCGCGCGAGCGAGGCGGCGCGGCCGGCGCCGACGCCGGCGTTCCGCATCGGCCCCGCCGACGACGCGGCCGAGCGCGCGGCCGACGCGATCGCCGAGCGCGTGCTGGGCGACGCCGTGCTTCGTCGCAAATGCGCGGCATGCGAGGAGGAGGAGCGGCTCTCGCGGCGCGCCGACGGCGGATCGGTCTCGTCCTCTGCCGAGACCGCCGTGCGCACCGCGCTGAGCGAGCCGGGCCAGGCACTTCGACCCGCCGATGCAGGGTTCTTCGGAGCCCGGCTTGGCGCCGGCCTCGATGACGTGCGGGTCCATGACGGTCCGACGGCGGACCGGGCGGCACGGAGCGTCGGCGCGCGCGCCTTCGCGCTCGGCAATGCTCTGGTCTTCGCGCGCGGAGAGTATCGGCCGGACACGCCGAAGGGCCGCCAGCTGCTCGCCCATGAACTTGCCCACGTCGTGCAGGACGAGGGCGGCAGCGCGATCCGGCGCCAGCCCGCTCCCGCACCGCGCACGCGCGTCGTCGCCGAACAGGGCGTGACGGTGTTCGTCCGCCCGTCCTGCGCCACCACACCCGGCTTCTCCTTCGAGATCATGGAGGATGCGATCCGCGTCGCGATCGACACGATCATCAACGACGACTGCATCGAGCCGACACGCCGGCGCGCCATGACGCGCAACATCCAGCGTCACGGCCTCGATTTCCGCTGCCGCGATTCGGCCGACCTCGAGAACCCGGGCGCCTGCGCCGAAGCCACCGGCTTCTCGAGGCCCGCCAACATCTTCACGGTGGGCACCGCCGCCCTGGACGCGGCCGCGTGCGGGCCGCTCGCCGGCACCATCATGCACGAGATCATCCATGTCGTGCGCGGTGTGGCCGGCGAGCAGCTGCCGCGTTCCTGCGAACTCTCATGCTTCGGCTTCGACCGCGGCGGTGCGGATGCCGAGCTCTGCCGCGACATCGATGTGTTCGGACGCCGGCGAGGCGCGGCATGACAGGTTTCTCCGGCTCTCCCCGCATCCTCAAGGGCGCGCTCGTCGCCTACGCGCTGCCCGTGCTCGTCCCGCGTCTGGTGGTGTTCCAGTACAACCCGGAGACCTTGACGCGCGCGCTCTCGCCGCGCGCCGCGGAAGGTGCCTCCGGCCGCGGCGATGCGCTCCAGGCGGACGGGCCGCCGGAGGAGACCATCACCATGACGGTCGAGATCGATGCCGCGGATCAGCTGGAGAAGGGCGATGCGCTCGCCGCCTCGATCGGGCTGCATCCCGCGCTCGCGACGCTGGAGAGCCTGCTCTACCCGCAGATGGCGCGCGTGATCGCGAACCAGGCGCTGTCGCTCGCCGGCGGCGCGTTCATCGGCGGCGAGCCGGTGCCGCTCGCCCTGCTGGTCTGGGGGCCGGCGCGCGTGCTGCCGGTGCGCGTGCAGTCGGTCAGCATCACCGAGCAGGCCTTCGACGTGAACCTGAACCCGATCCTCGCCAAGGCGGACCTGTCGATGAAGGTGCTCACCTACCGCGAGCTCGACATGACCAATCCCGCGTACTGGGTCTACATGGCCTCGTTCGCGCAGAAGGAGGTGATGACGGCGCTCAACCTCGTCGACGTCGCGGTGCGCGTCACCGCGCCACCGCTGTAGGAGCGCGAGCGATGTTCTTCCGCGGCAGCCGATACGAGCCCGTCCCGACACGGGTGCACGTCACGGCGGATGGGCGGACGATCCGCCACAAGGGACTGCGCATCCTGCCGCAGCCGGGCGGCTCGCTGCTGCATCTCGCGCGCCAGGACGAGCGGCTCGATCGCGTCGCGGCCGAGTGGTTCGGCAATGCCGAGCTCTGGTGGCGCATCGCGGACGCGAACACCGCGCTCGATCCGGACGAGCTCGTGGCCGAACCGGGACGGAGCATCACCGTGCCGGCCCCTGGCGAGTAGCGCGCCATGCCGCTCGTACCCCCCTTCTTCCAGGTCCGCATCGCCTTCGCGCCGCTGCCCAAGCCGCTGCTCGACGCGCTGGACGGCATCGAGGTCGAGACCTCGGTCGGCTCCGCCTCGATCCTGCGCCTGCGCTTCCGGCTCTCGCGCAACCTGCTGGGCGACTGGGATCCGCCGATCGCCGACATCTTCCGCCCGCTCGTGCCGATCTCGGTCGCGGTCTCGGCCGGATTGCCGATCCCCGAGACGGTGGTGAACGGCTTCGTGCGCGAGGTGCGCCAGTCGGGCGGCGGCGCGCAGCGCGGCACCACGGCCGAGGTGGTGGCGATGGACGCCTCGGCGACGATCATGAACCTGATCGAGCAGCCGCTGCCGCACCCGAACCTCGATCCGGTGACGATCGCGACCACGATCCTGGGCCGCTACGCGATCGCACCGTTCCCCCTGCCGACCGCACCGACGCGCACCATCCTCGACACGACCACCATCCAGCGCGGCACGGATGCGCGGATGCTGCGCGAGATGGCACGCCAGCTCGCCTACGAGTTCTACCTCCAGCCCGACCCGCTCGCCGGGCTGGATATCGGGCATTTCCATCCGCCGCTGACGACGGTGCCGCCGCAGGGCGTGCTGTCGGTCGATTTCGGCACGGCGACGAACCTGATCGAGTTCGACGTCGGCTACGACACGCTCCAGCCCAACGCCGCGCTGTCGGTGGGCGTCGATCCGAACACCGGTGCGCCGCTGCCGGTGCCGGCCCTCGCGCCGCTTCAGCCGCCCGAGGGGCTCGAGCCCGCGCTGCTGCGCATCGCTCCGCCGCCGATCCGTCGGCCGACCGCGCGCGACGCGGCCAATCCTGCCGAGCTGTTCCGGCAGAACCAGGCGATCGTAGACCGTTCGAGCCGCGCGATCACGGGAAGCGGGTCGGTCGATTCGGTCAAGTACGGGCGGATGCTGCGGCCCGGCCTGCCGGTCGCGATCCGCGGTGCCGGCCGAGCGCACAGCGGCACATGGTACGTCGAGAGCGTGTCGCACAGCATCTCGACCGGTGCATGGACGCAACGCTTCCAGGCGAGCCGGAACGCGCTGGGCCTCACCGGGGCCGAGCTGTTCATCGACCCGCTCGCCGCCGCGGTCGCCTGAGGGAGGGCTTCGATGCCGATCGAGATGGACGAGCTTGATGCCCGGGTGAACGCGCCGATCAGCGGCGTGGACCGCTTCTACGGCAAGTATCGCGGCACCGTCGTGACCAACACCGACCCGCTTCAGCAGGGCCGCATCCAGGCCTTCGTACCGGAGGTTCTGGGCGAGGTTCCGAGCGGCTGGGCGGTGCCCTGCGTCCCCTATGCCGGCCCGCTCTCGGGGTTCTTCTCGCTGCCGGTTCCCGGCGCGTCCGTGTGGATCGAGTTCGAGGCGGGTGATCCCTCGCGCCCGATCTGGACCGGCGGCTGGTGGCCGACGCCCGGCGTGCCGACAGCCATCCAGTCCGGCCCTGCGCAGCCGACCCAGCGCGTGTGGCGCACCGAGACGGGGCTGACTGTGCAGATGGACGATCTCGCCCAGACCATCACGATCGGCGACGGTTTCGGCATCCAGATGGTCGAGGTCAACATGGCGACTGCGACCGTCACCGTGAAGGGCCTCGCCCGCGCGGTCACCGAGGCGCCGCTCGTGCACCACGGCAGCGCCTCCGCCGCACACCCCCATGTGAAAGGCGACCTGCTGCTCGCCTATCTCGGCCAGCTCGTGGCGATGCTGCAGGCGCATATCCACCCGGGCGAGACCGCGGTCGGCATCCTGCCGGTGACGCCCGCGCCACCGCAGCCCGTGTTCCCCGTGCCGACGCCGAGCCTGCTGTCGACCAAGGTGTTCGTGGAGTAGCCGCGATGGGAGCCCTCAAGGGCGGCAGCCCGGACGATTTCGGCGACAGCCTCGCGCTCGAGATCGAGAACGCGCTGAACCAGCTGCTGCTGCTGGACGGCCTGCCGACCCTGCCGAACAACGATCCGGACACCACGCGCGAGCGCCGCCGCTTCTTCAGCGCGATCGGTCGCGGCGTGGTGCGCCACCTGGTCGCGCGGCGCCAATCCTTCGAGATCGACGTCGACACCAGCGCGAACGACGTCTTCCGCCACCCCGACCTCACCTCGGACTGACGGCGATGAGCGGCGCACCCTTCCTCGGCTTCCCTTACCGTCCCGATGCGCGGGGGCGGTCGGGCACGGTCTCCTACGAGCCGCATGTGCGCGCGATGATCGAGCAGGTGCTGTTCACCGCGCCCGGCGAGCGGGTGATGCGGCCCGATTTCGGCTGCGGACTGAAGGAGCTGCTGTTCCAGCCCGCCTCCGACGCGCTCGCCGCCGCGACCCAGCAGATGGTGCACGGCGCGCTAATCCGCTGGCTCGAGGGCGTGATCGCGGTGCAGCGCGTCAGTGTCGCGGCGGAGGGCGCGTCGCTGATCGTCACCGTGGTCTACACGCCGCGCAGCGGCGGGGCCGCGCGCGCCGAGACCTTCACCATGGAGGGCGGCGGATGAGCATCACCGACGCCGCCGTTCCCGCCTGTGCCGAGGACGAGCGCCGCGCGATCATCCGCGCGCACCCGACGCTGAATGGGCTCGATTTCGCCGACTACCGCTTCGATCCACTGGCGCCCCCGGGGCGGCGGCACGAGCTGCGCGTCACCTTCCTCAAGCCGCCGCCCGCGCTCACGCCATCCGATCTCGAGATCACTGGCGGCGCGCGCGTGGTCGGCATCGGCGTCACCGCCGTCGAGCCCGGACCCGGCGACACGCTCCGCGTGTTCGTCACCGACGCCGGCGACTTCTCCATCTACCGCCTCGCGGTGCGCGACCCGGCGCCGTGGGACATCGACGCGCTGCTTGCCGCGGTGCCGCTGAACTTCAAGGCCGGCTGCCCGACCGATCTCGACTGCCGGATCGAACACGCCTGCCCGGAGCCCTGGGGCGAGCGGCCGCTGCTCGACCACATGGCGCGCGACTACGCCTCGTTCCGCGCCTGGCTGCTCGATCTCGCGCGCACCCGCAACCTGTCCTGGCGCGAGACCCACCCGGCCGAGCCTGCGACCGCGCTTGTCGAGCTGCTCGCCGCCGAGGGCGACCGGCTCGCCTGGATGCAGGACGCCGTCGGCACCGAGGCGTATCTCGAGACCTGCCGGCTGCGCGTCTCGGCGCGCCGCCACGCGCGACTGGTCGACTACCGGATGCATGACGGCCGCAATGCCTACGGCGTCGTGCAGCTCGACGTCTCGGCAGCGGGGACCGTGCCGGGGGCAACCCAGTTCCTGACCCGGATCGGCTCGCCGCTGCGCGGACAGGTCGCGCCGCCCGGACCGCTGATCCCCGAAACAGTCGGGCTCGATCTGGACGCCGATCCGGCGGTCGCCGAGGTGACCGTGTTCGAGGCGACCGCACGGTCGCCGTGCCACCCCGACCTGAACCGGCTCTGGCTGCATGATTTCGGCGGGCGGCTCTGCTGCCTGCCGCGCGGCGCCTTGGCCGCCCACCTCTACGCGGCGCAGGACGACGGCACGGTGATCCGCCCGCCGCTCGCGCCTGGCGACTGGCTGCTGCTGCACGAAGCCAAGGGACCGGAGACCGGCCGCGCGACCGATGCCGACGCGGCCCGCCGCGCCGCTGTGAGAATCGAGACCGTTGCCGACGCCGAGGACCCCGCGTTCCAGGATGTCGCCGACCTGACCACCGGCGAGCCTGCACCGCGACGGATCACGGCCCCCGGCGACGCGCCGATGCCGCTGCTGCGCGTCACCTGGTCGCGCCACCACGCGCCCGATTTCGCGCTGACGATCACCGGCCGCGATCTCACCGGACTCGCGATCCCGCATGCGGGGCAGGCGCGCGGCAACGTCGTTCCCGTGGATCATGGCCGAACGGTCATCGCGCGCAGCGACGACGGCACCCTCCGGCCGCCGATCACGCGCGGCCGCACCACCACACTCACCCTGCCGCGCACGCCCCTCACCGTGCAGCCCATGCCCGCCGAGCCGCGTTTCGACAGCGCCGGCCGGCTTGCCGATGCACGCCACGATCTCGACGCGGCGCCCGAGGAGACGACCGCGGCGGCCGTGCTGATCGTCGATGCGCCGGGCGAGACACCGCGCGTCTGGCGCCCGGTGCCGGACCTGCTGCAGAGCGGGGCGTTTGACGAGCATTTCGTCGCCGAGCTCGATCGCGACGGCCGCGCCCGGCTGCGCTTCGGCGACGATGCGTTCGGCCGGCGCCTGCCGCCCGAGGCCGCGATCGTCGCGCGGTTCCGCGTCGGCAACGGCCGCGCCGGCAATCTCGGCCGCGGCGCGCTCGTGCACGCGGTCCGGCCGCCTGCCGCCGAGCTGGTCGACCCGTCGGACCCGGATGCGCCGCTCGCGGCCTTCCCGGCGATCGAGGCGGTCTGGCAGCCGCTGCCGGCCAGCGGCGGGACCGATCCGGAGTCGCTCGAACTCGTGCGGCTGCGCGCGCCGGCGGCGATGCACGCGAAGCAGTTCCGCGCGGTCACCGAAGCCGACTGGGAGGAGGCCGCGCTGTCGCTGCCAGGTGTCGCTGCCGCGCGCGCGATCGTGCGCTGGACCGGCAGCTGGCACACCACCTTCGTCGCGCTGCACCCCGTGGAGGGCGCCGATCTGGTCACCCTGCCGGGCGGCGGCGCGGCGCTCGCGCCCGACTTCGCGCGCCGTTCCGCCGCGGCGCTCAACCGCTGGCGCCTCGCCGGGCGCGACCTCGTGGTGCGCGCCGCGCAGTACGTGCCGCTCATGCTCGGGATCGGGCTCTGCCTGCTGCCCGGCTATTTCCGCCAGAGCGTGGTGCCGGAGGTGCGCGCGGCCCTGATCGGCCGCGGCGGGATGTTCGATCCGGCGCAAGCACGGTTCGGCGAGGTCCTGCATCTCTCGGCGATCGTCGCCGCCGTGGTCGCTGTCCCGGGCGTGTCCTCCTGCATCGTGCGCGCGTTCCACCGCTACTGGGCGCTTCCGGCCGACGAGATCGAGACCGGACGGATGGTGTTCGCGGGGCTTGAGATCCCGCGGCTCGATGCGGATCCGTCGCGCCCGGAGAACGGCGTGCTGGTGCTCACCATCGACGGCGAGGGATGAGCGGCATGAGCGATCCGCGTCTGCGCGACGATGCGTACTGCGGCTGCGGCGAGCCGGATGCGCCGGCCGCGCCGCGCGGGGTGTTCAACCGCGCCGGCCTGCCGCAGATCGCCTGGCGCATCGGCGCGTTCGCCGGGTTCCGCGCGGACGCGCTGCGCCGCCTCTCCGAGACGCTGCCGCAACTCGCCACGCGCGAGGGCGACGATCACGCGATCACGCTGGTCGAGCTCTGGGCGGCGATGGCGGACGTGCTCGGCTTCTACCACGAGCGGATCGCCAACGAGGCGTTCCTGCGCACCGCGACGGACCGCGAGAGTCTGCGCCGGCTCGTCCGTCTGCTCGACTACCGCCCCTTCGCCGGCCTGTCGGCCGCGACCCCGCTCGCGTTCACCCTCGCCCCCGGCGCGACCCTGACCATCAGGCCGGGCATCAAGCTGATGAGCGTGCCCGGGCAGGACGAGACGCCGCAGGTCTTCGAGACACAGGAGACGATCGAGGCCGAGGCGCGGCTCAATCGCGTGCCGATCGACGGCCCGCCGGTGGCGAACAACGCACTTGCGCCGGGCGGCCGGGGCGGGCTGCTGTGGTCCGGCCCGGAACGCGTCGCGACGCGCGACCGCGTGGTGCTGTTCGCGGGTGCGCTGGCCGGCGGCGCCGAGGAGCGCGAGATCGCCGCCGCGTCCGACACGAAGCACGGCCGCCGCGTGACCTGGGACAGGCCGGTCGCGGCGTTTGGCATGAACACAGCCGTGAAGGCGGTGCGCTCGCTGCGCCTTTTCGGCTGGAATGCACCGGCGACGCAGATGGTGTTCGATCCGGGCGCAAAGTCCGGCACCACTTGGACGCGGCTGCCAGGCTGGTCGCAGGTGACGCTGTCGCCGAGCTGGCCCGACGCCGAGGGCTGGGTGCCGCTGGATGCCCGGCACGACGATCTTCGTGTCGGAGCGCTGATCCTGCTGCACCTACCCGGTCCGGGCGGCGTGATCACCGTGTTCTCCGGTGGCTTCGGCCTCGTCACGCTCGGGCAGACCGCGGCGACCTTCCGTGTCACCGAGATCGCGCAGCGCAGCGTCACCGTCGGCCCGCTCTCCGATACGGTGACCGCGGTGAAGCTGACGCCCGCCCCGCCCGCCGGGATCGACTGGACCTATCCGTCCGGCGCGGCGCTCACCGGCGGGATCGGCGCCCGCAACGCGCGGCTCTGGGAGATCGAGGAGCCCGCTCTGCGCTTCCGCCTCTGGGACGTGCCAGCGACCGTCGCCGGCGCGCAGGTGGTCGCGCGACTGGCGGAGCTCGACAGCCTGCCGGCCAAGCGCCGTGTCATCCTGACCGACGGCAGGACGAGCCATCTCGCGACCGTGACGGGTGCCGCGCCGATCCCGGTGATCGGCTTGATCGGCACCACCGTCGAAGCGTCGAGCCTGCTGCGGATCGATGTCGATCCGCCGCTTCCCGCGCCACTCGACCCCGCCACCGCCGTGCTGCTTGGCAACGTCGCCGAGGCCGGGCACGGCGAGACGCAGACCGAGGAGATCCTGGGCAACGGCGACGCCGCACGGCCGCTCCAGCGCTTCACCCTGCGCAAGACCCCGCTGACCCGCCGGCCCGCCGCCGATGCCTTGCGGGGCAAGGCGGCGCTCACTGTATTGGTCGACGACGAGGCGTGGGCGGAGGCGCCGACGCTGTTCGAGCGCCCTGCCGACGCGAAGGTCTATGCGCTCGAGCAGCAGGACGACGGCCGGACGGCGATCCAGTTCGGCGACGGCACGAGCGGGGCGCGCCTGCCGTCGGGTGCCGGCAATGTCCGCGCGCGCTACGCCATCGGACTCGGACGTGCCGGGAACGTGCGTGCAGACCAGCTCTCGATCCTGCTCACCCGCCCGCCCGGGCTGCGCGAAGCGGTCAATCCGCTGCCGGCCGCGGGCGGGGCCGATCCGGAGGATGCCACCGAGATGCGGGTGCGCGCACCGCACCACGTGCGCACCTTCGGCCGCGCGGTCAGCCTCGACGATCTGGCCGCGATCGCGGTGGAGAGCGGCCTCGTGGCGCAGGCGCGCGCCGACTGGATCTGGAGCGGCACGCAACGCGTGGTGCATCTGACGGTGGTCGGCCCCGAGGGCGATCCCGTGCCGGAGGCGACCGTCGCGACGCTCACCGCGATCCTCGCCGCCGCGCGCGACACGACCCGGCGCGTGCTGATCGGCGCGGCGATCCTGGTGCCGGTACAGGTGGTGGGCACGGTGTTCATCCAGGACACGTTCCTGCGCGAGACCGTGATGGAGCGCGTGCGCGCCGCGCTGGTCGCGCTGCTCTCGCCGGCCGAACGCGTCATCGCGGCCGCGGTGCATCTGTCGGACGTGCAGGCGGCGGCGCAGGCTGTGCGCGGCGTCGCAGGGATCGACGTGGATGCGCTGCGCCTGCGCGGCCAGGCCGGCTGGACGCTCGCGCAGCGCCGCGCGCGCGACCTCGCGCCCGGCGCGCTGCAGACCGCGCTGCGCCTGTTCCCCGCGCGCCCCGCCGTCTCGGCCGCAGCCGATCCGGTGGTCGCGGCCGCCTTCCCCGACGGCCCGCCGCGCCTCCTGCCGGCCGAGATCGCCGTCACCGAGCAGGCCGACCTGGTGCTGACCCCCTCGGGAGGCATCGCATGACCGACGCTCCGCCGGAAGGCCGCCTGTACCGCCAGCTCCCCGCGTTCTGGCGCGTGCGCGACGCCGAGGAGGGCTGGCCGCTGCGTGCGCTGCTCGGGGCGATCGAGGACCAGGTCGCCGCGGTCGAGGACGACATCGCGCGGCTGAACGACGGCCTGTTCGTCGAGACCGCCGATCCCTGGATCCTGCCCTATCTCGGCGACCTGGTCGGCACCACCCCGCTCTACGATCTCGCCGCCCAGCCGGAGCCGGCGACCTGGCGCGCGCTGTTCGCCGATCTCGCCGGCGCGGCGCCGCTGCCCGGCGAGCCCTCGCGGCTGATGCCGCCGATCGCGGCGCGCACCAGGCCGGATGTCGCCAAGACGATCTACTACCGCCGCCGCAAGGGCACCGTGCCGATGCTCGAGGAGCTCGCGCGCGACGTCACCGGTTGGCCCGCGCATGTGGTGGAGTTCTTCAAGACACTCGGCTGGACGCAGTGGATCCGCAGCCATGTGCGCCCGGGGCGCGGCGGCTGGGTCGATCTGCGCAGCACGTCCGTCGCCGAACTGGTTCAGGGCGCGTTCGACGACACCACGCGCACGGTCGATGTGCGGCCGTTCGATGCCGTCGTCGGTCGCCACGGCATCCCGAAGACCGGGTTCTTCCTCTGGCGCCTGATCGCCGAACCGCTGGACGGTCTGGCGGCGCGCGAAGCCGACCAACCCTGGCGCTGGCGGTTCAGCCCGCTCGGCCAGGACGCGCCGCTGTTCGCGCGCGCGCGCCGCGAGGCCGACGAGACCGGCCAGGCGACCGAGCTGCACGTTCCGGCGGCGATCCGAGGTGGCCTGCTGTTCGCCGATCTCGCCGCGGCGCGCGCGACGACAGCCGCGACCAGCGCGCTCTACGGGCCGTTCGGGACGGCCGCGATCGCCGCCGCCGGCGAGAGCTCCCTGCATGTCACGCTGATCCGCGCCGACGGGTCGGAGGACGCCGTGCCGGCGCACCGCATCCGCTGCATGTCGCTTGATCCCTGGAACCGTCCGGGCAGCGACCTGGTCGGCGTCGATGTCCGGCTCGGCCGGATCGCGCTCGGCGACGATCTGGAGGCGGAGGCGGTGCGCGTCGCCTGCTGCCGCGGCACGGTCGCGGGGATCGGCGGCGGCACCTATGCCCGCACCGGCTGGCAGGTGCGGCGCACGCCCGACATCGCCCTCTACATCGTCGGCGAGGGCGGGGTCGACACGCTGCGCGACGCGCTGGCGCAGTGGGAGACGGACGGCAAGCCGGATGCAGTGATCCGCATCCTCGACAACCGGAGCTACCACGAGACGTCCGGCGGTGCTGCGCTGGAGATCGAGCCCGCCGACCCCGATCCGCTGACCGGGCAGCGCGGCACCCTCGCGATCGAGGCCGCCGACCGCGCGCGGCCGCATCTCAGGCTCGACATGCCGCTCGCGATCACGGGCGACCATCCGGAGAGCATGGTCACGCTGTCGGGGCTGCTGATCGAGGGTGCGGTCGCGCTCGCCGGCACGCTGCGCCGGCTGCGCCTGCTCCACTGCACCCTGGTGCCGGGGGTGACGATCGCCGACACGGGCGCGGCGTGGGCGCCAGCCGCGCCGGTCGCGCCGAGCCTGACGGTCGCGGCGGCATTCGATGGCGCGATCGCCAATACCGGTCTGTCGATCGAGTGCGCGTTCAGCATCACCGGGCCGCTGCGCGTTCCGGCGCATGCGCGACAGCTCGTCGTGCTGGACGGCGTGGTGGACGGCGTGAACACCGCGGCGATCGCCGGCAGCGATGCCGACGCCGACGCGCCACCGCTGGTGCTCGAGCGCAGCACCGTGTTCGGCGCGGTCCACGCGCTGCGCCTGCCGATGATGGACACGACGATCGCCACCGGGCAGGTGCGCATCGAGCGGCGCGACGACGGCTGCGTGCGCTTCAGCTACCCCCCGCCCGGCAGCCGCACGCCGCGCCGGGTGCGCTGCCAGCCCGATCTGGCCGAGGCGGACGCGATCGAGGACGCCGAGAGGGCCGCGGGCGGGCCGCTTCCGCAGGCGGCGCGCGAGGCGGCCGCGGCGGCGGCGCGGGCGCGCATGCAGCCCGAGTTCACGGCCATCCGCTACGGCCAGCCCGCCTATGCGCAGCTCGGCCGCGCCTGCCCCACCGGCATCGCCGCGGGGGCGGAGGCCGGCGCGGCGATGGGCGTGACCTGCCACCTGAAGGAGCCGCAGCGCCTCGGCAACCTGCGCCGGCGGCTCGACGAGTACCTGCCACTGGGCCTCGAGCCCGGCATCGTGTTCGTGACATGACGCGCATGCGGCGCTGAAACGAAGGGGAAACGGCCATGGCCGGCGACTACTCCCGCGACAGCTTCGACATCCGGCGCCGCTACGCCGCGGTGATGATGCAGCAGGGCCGCGTGCAGATCGACGCGGACTGGAACGAGCAGGGCGCGATCCTCTTGGAGCGGATGCGCCGCCAGGCGCTGGACACCTTCGGCCGGGTCGCGGCGAGCCGGTTCTCCACGCCCGATGCGTTCCGGATCGGGGTCATTCCTGGTCCGCCGCGCGATCTCTCGATCGCGCCTGGCCGCTACTATGTCGACGGCCTCGTCGCCGAGGCGCTTCCCTCCGACGGCAGCCCGATCCGCTACACCGCCCAGCCCTTCTACCCCGACCCGCCGGCATTGCCCGACCGCAGCGGCGCGGTCGTCTACCTCGACGTGTGGCAGCGCGAGGTCACCTGGGTGGAGGAGCCCGCGCTGCTCGATGTCGCGCTCGGCGGGGTCGATACCGCGACGCGGCTGCAGACGATCTGGCAGGTGAAGGTCCTCGCCGATCCCAACGCCGTGTGCGGGTTCGATCTCGACGCACGCTTCCCGCCCTCGCCCGCGCGCCTCACCACGGCCGCGATCGCGCCCCCGGCACCCGAGGATCCATGCCTGATCGCGCCGAAGGTCGGCTACCGCGGGCTCGAGAACAGGCTCTATCGGGTCGAGATGCATCGCGGCGGGCCGATCGGGGCTGCGCGGTTCAAGTTCAGCCGCGACAACGCCTCGGTGCGCTCGCCGGTGCTCGGCATGACCACCGAGCTGCGCGGGGGGACCGAGGTTACCGTGCTGATCGTGGAACGGATCGGCCGCGATCCGGGCCTGCGGATCAATGCCGGCGACTGGGTGGAGGTCAGCGACGAGCACCGGGTCCTGCACAGCGAGCCGGGCGCAATGGCGCAGGTCGCCGAGCCGCCGGTCGAGCGCGCGGGCGAGGACGGATTCCGCGTCGTGCTGGACCGTCGCATCCCAGGGGTCGGCGAGCGCGCCTTCGGCGCCAACCCGGCCGCACTCGCGGCGCGCCGCACGCGGCTCATCCGCTGGGATCAAGCCGCGCCGCGCAACACGCTGGATGCCGACGGGCTGATGACCGTGGGCGCGGGGGCAATCGCGCTCGAGGAGGGAATCGAGGTCACCTTCTCACTCGCGTCTCCAGGCGCGCCGTACCGCGGGGGCGACTTCTGGCTGTTCGCGGCACGTACGGCGGACGCCTCGGTCGAGGAACTGCTCTCGGCGCCGCCGAATGGGCCGATCCACCGCTATGCGCAGCTCGCTGCCTTCAGCCAGATCGTGACCGGAGATGCGCCGTCCGACTGCCGCACGCTCTGGCCACCACTGGCGCAGGCGGGCGGCGATGGCTGCTGTACGGTGGTCGTGCGTCCCGGGGACGACGTTCAGGCCGCGATCGACAGCCTGCCTCCCGCCGGTGGGTGCGTCTGCCTGAAGGCCGGATTGCATGAGCTGCGTGATGTCCTGCGCATTGCCCGCTCGCGCGTCGCTCTGCATGCCGAAGCCCCGGTGCAGCGGTGCTGCGGCGTGCGGCAGATGCGCCGATCATCCGCATCGGCGGCGGCGCAGCGGCGCGCGTGCCCGTGACGGATGTCAGCATCGAGGGAATCGGCATTCAGCTCGGCAGTCGGGCTGATCCCCGCGCCGTTGATGATGCTCTGCTGATCGTCATGCCTGGCGCCGCAAGGATACGGATCCTGGGTTGCCGCTTCGGCGTTCAGGACCAGGCCGGCTCGCTCGCCGCGATCGCCACAGCCGGCGCGGATGTCGCGATCGAGCGTTGCCTCATCGAGACGCTGCGGATCGGCGTGCTGGCCGAGACCGGCAGCTCGGACCTCTCGGTGCACGACTGCATCGTCTCGGCGCGGCTGTTCGGCGGCGGGCGCGACCTTGCGGAGGTGCTCGCCGGGGAGGATACCGGTGTGGCGGGACTTGCAGTGATGGCCTGTGAGGGCAGCGTCCGGATCGAGAACAATGTCATCCTGGGGTTCCGACACGGCATCGTCCTCGGCGATCCGGCCTCCGACCGTCCAGGGATCGGGTCGCCGGACGCGGTCGTTGCCCACAACGTGATCGTGCGCGGCATACCCTCGGCGGAACCCCAGCCGCAACCGCCGCCGACTCCCGGCCCCGCACCGGCACCGACGCCCACACCAACGCCTACGCCAACCCCCACACCAACGCCTACGCCTACCCCCACGCCGACACCGACGCCCGGTCCGATCCGGCCGATCATAGGGATCGAGCGTCCGTCGCCTGCGCAACCGGCCCCGCTTCGCCCGAGCGACGCGTTCGCGTCGGCAACGCCGGGCACTGCGGCGCGGGCCGCGCTGTCCGACCTGGAACGTGCTGCGCTCTCAGCGATCTCGCCGGCCGCGCGGAGCGAGGCCGAAGCGTTCGCCGCAGCACGGTTCTCGATCCGTAGTCAGCCAGTCGGCCCAGCCGCCTTCGTTCCCCCTCAGAACCGCCCAGCCTTCGCGATCGCCGCTGCGGCCGAGGTCTGCATCGTTGCGGAGAACCTGATCGGGTGGCGCTCGCCGGCCTATGGTGGCATTGCCGTCGAGAACGGCGTCCGACTCGTCGCTGGCAACGACCTGTTCTTTGTCCCGCCGCGGGCGAACGACCTTCAGCCACCCACCGGCGCGCCGGGACTGGCCCCCGGCACGCCGAACGCCCTCGTGCCGGGCATCGCGACGGCTCTCTCGGGCAACGAGGCCCGCATCGTCACGATCGCAGACAATGTCCTCAGCGGACCTCTCGTCGCGGTTTCCCTCGCGGCCGCGGTCTCCGCGCGCGTCGCGCGGAACGTCATGCTCCAGCCGATGATCGCCGTCCTCGTCAACGGCGGCGAGGCCACGTCCGTCGAGGCGAATCTCGTCCTGCGCGGCAGGATGGGCATTGGCCTGCTCAATACCGCGCGACCGGATCTCGCCGGGAATGTCATCGACCAGGTCGAGGCCGACGGGATCGTCGGCTTCTTCACCGGGGTGAACGCCGCCGGCATCGTGCGTATCCGCGGCAATCTGCTGCGCAGGTGCGGCGCGCAGCAGGCCACGGCTACGGCGTTGCGCGTCATCGCGCTCGACCACCAGACTCCGGAAGGCGCGAGGGTCGAGCAGGTGGAGGTGGTGATCGAGCACAACACCGTGCTCGACACCGGCCTCGATGCTGCCACCGGCGCGCGCGCGGAACGCTCGATTGGCGTGACCGTGAACGCCCCGCGGGCCGTCCTGCACGGCAACGACATCGGCCACAGCCACGCCACGCGATCGGATCCGGGCTTCCTGGCCCTGGAGCAGGAGCGGCAGAAGACCAACCGTGCGGTGCTGATCGCCCCGACGCAGGCCCAGGGCGTGCAGCCGACCGACGACGACGCCTGGGCGCACGCGCTGACGCTCACCGACAACCGGATCCGCGGCGTCTCACGCGACACGCTCGTCGAGATTGTCGAGGCGTCCGTGTCGGGCGATCAGCGCCCGCCGCGCTTCCACGACATCGTCGTCACCGGCAATACGGTCGAGCACTGGCGACCGGCCGCGAGCCAGGAGGGACGGGCGACAATCGAGTTGCGCGCTCATTCCCAGGGGCTCGTGACCGTGACGGGAAACGTCGTGCGCGGTGCCGGCCGGTCGCCGAGCGTAATGGTCAACGGGCCACGCCAGATCGCCTTCGCCGGCAATGCGACCTCGGGCCCGCTCGTTGGCACGGCAGGTCAGGTCAACGTGATCGCCTGAGCGAGCCGTCCGGCCTGAACGCGGCGGGACGCGCTCTCAGGCAGCCCCGGGAATGTGCGTGTCCTCGACACCGACCGACCGCGCAGCGGCGACGATGCTGGCCCAGGTGTCGTCGGGCAGTGGGATGCCCTTTGCCCCGCGCTCGGCGCGGTTGCGCGCCTCCATCTCCCCCGGGACCAGCACCTCGCCGCCCGCTTCGGCCGGACGCGACGACTTGTAGAAGGCGATGAAGCGCTCCGCGCGCGCGACGAACGCGGCCGGCTCGTCGATCACGTCCGGGCGGATGTAGAAGCTCAGCATGCCATTGGTGATCCGGCCACGCTCCTGCTCGCGCGGGCCGCAGGTTCCGTTGCCGGTCAGCGCACCGCCGAGGATCTCGCACATGAAGGCGAGCCCCGAGCCCTTGTGCAGGCCGAAGGCACGGATCGCGCCCTCGCCGTTCTCGGGCGTCCGGTCGCCGGCGCCGAGCGGGCCGTAGAGCGTCTCCGGCTCGCCCGACAGCGTGCCGTCGGGCCGTATCAGCGCGTCCGCCGGGATCTTCTTGCCGCCACGCGAAGCGACCAGCACCTTGCCCTCGGCGACGTAGCTGGTCGCGAAGTCGAGGATCACTGGCGCCCGGTTCGGCAGCGGCACGGCGACGCAATAGGGCGCGGTGGAGAGCCGGCGGTCGACTCCGCCGAAGGGAGCCACCAGCAGGCTGCCCTGGACGTTGACGAAGTGGATCGCGACCAGCCCGGCGGCAGCCGCCATCTCGCCCCAGTCGCCGACCCGGCCGAGATGCGAGCTGTTCCTCAGCGCGATCGCCGCAAGACCGCTCGCCTTCGCCTTCTCGATGCCGAGCCTCACCGCGATCGGCGTGACGGTCTGGCCGAAGCCGTACTTGCCGTCCACCACCGCCGTGATCGGCGTCTCGCGCTCAATCGTGGGCGTCACACCGGCAACGATGAAGCCCGACTTCAGCCACTGCACATAGCGCGGCGCACGCACCACGCCGTGGCTGTCATGGCCCGTCAGGTTCGCCTCCACGAGGTAGCGGGCGATGCGCTCGCCCTCCTCGCGTGAGGTCCCAGCAGCGGTGAAGATGTCCGCGGCGAACTCGCGCAGACGGTCGGCGTGGATCAGCATGGTGGCACCCGGGCGGTGGAGGGATCGATGCTAACCCTGCGCCGCGCGGGCCATCTCGGCAAGGTAGCCGCGGTTGTTCGTGGGGCTGATCAGGATCTCGTTGATGCAGACATGCGGCGGCTGGCAGGCGACGTAGACGATCGCGTTGGCAACGTCCTCGGGCTGCAGCATCCTCGCACGCACCTCCGGCGAGAGCTTCACCGGGCGAAGGTCCATGATCGGCGTGTTGACCTCGCCAGGCTCCACCACGCAGGAACGGATGCCGTTGCTGCACTCCTCCATGTTGAGGGTGTGGCTCATCGCGACCAGGCCGTGCTTGGCGGCGACATAGGTGGGGCCGGAGACATGGCCGATGAACCGGCCGGCCCAGGAGGCGACATGGACGATCAGCCCCGCGCCCGCGGCGCGCAGCGCCGGCAGGCAGGCCTGGGCGACGTAGAACGGCGCCTTCAGGTTGGCATCGATCAGCGCTGAGGCGGTCTCCTGCTTGAGCTGGGCCCAGCGCCGTTCGGGCGCGTTCAGCCCGGCATTCGAGACGACGATGTCGAGCCGGCCGAACGCGGCGAGCACGGCATCGCGCGCGGCGTTCACCTGGGCCGCATCGGTCAGGTCGGCCGGTGCCACCAGGGCGCCCTGGCCGATCATGGCCGCGGTCTCCTCCAGCGGATCGCGTCGCCGGCCGGTCAGCGCGACCCGCGCGCCGGCCTTGGCCAGTGCGATCGCGGTCGCGCGGCCGATCCCCGAGCCCGCCCCGGTGACCCAGGCGGCCTTGCCGTCGAGTGCTGCCATTGTTCTAGAGAATCCTTCCCGTATCCGCGTCGATCAGGTGCATCTGGTCCATGTGCGCGGCGAGCCGCATCTTCGCGCCCGCCTGCGCGCCCGCAGCCGGATCGACCCGCGCGCACACAGGCGTGCCCTCGATCCGGAAATGCACCAGCGTCTCCATGCCCATCGGCTCGATCACGTCGAGATCGACCGTGATCGGCGCGAGGTTCTGCTTGTCGGTGCGTGTCGTCTCGGTGAGGTGCTCGGGGCGGATGCCGAACAGCAGCTTCTTGTTGGCATGCTGGACATAGCGCGCGGTGCGATCCGCCGGCACGGGGACCGAGAGCCCCTGGCCGAGTTCCACGGTGAGCGCGCCGGCACCGTTCGTGAGCCGAGCAGGCAGGAAGTTCATCGCCGGGCTGCCGATGAAGCCGGCGACGAAGATCGTTGTGGGGTTATGGTAGAGCTCGTTCGGTGGGCCGACCTGCTCGATCACGCCGTGATTCATCACCACCACCCGGTCGGCGAGCGTCATCGCCTCGACCTGGTCGTGGGTGACGTAGATCGTCGTGGTCTTGACCGCCTGATGCACCTTCTTGATCTCGGTGCGCATCTGCACCCGGAGTTTCGCGTCAAGGTTCGACAGCGGTTCGTCGAACAGGAACACCTTCGGGTCGCGCACGATCGCGCGGCCCATCGCCACCCGCTGGCGTTGCCCGCCCGAGAGTGCCTTCGGCTTGCGCTGGAGCAGTTCCCCGATCGAGAGGATCGAGGCGGCACGGTCCACCCGGCGCCGGATCTCGTCCTTCGGGAAGTGGCGCAGCTTCAGCCCGAACGCCATGTTCTCGAACACGGTCATGTGCGGGTAGAGCGCATAGTTCTGGAACACCATCGCGATGTCCCGGTCCTTCGGCGGGATGTCGTTCACCATCGTCCCACCGATCCAGATCTCGCCCTCGCTGACCTCCTCGAGACCGGCGATCATGCGCAGCGTCGTCGACTTGCCGCAGCCCGAGGGACCGACCAGCACCACGAACTCGTGGTCGGCGATCTCGAGGTCGATCCCCCGGACGGCCTGCACGCCGCCTTCGAACAGCTTCACGATCTTGCGAAGATTGACTTCCGACATCGCTTCTCGCGTCTCCCTATCCCTTGGTCGCGCCAGCCGTGAGACCCGCGATGTAGTAGTCCATCAGGAACACATAGACCACCACCGGCGGCAGGGCCGCGAGCAGCGCGCCAGCCATGATCTGGCCCCAGGCGAAGGTGTCGCCGCGCACGAGCTGGCTCACGACGCCGATCGTCAGCGGCATGTGGTCCGGGCGCGTGACGAAGGCCGTCGGGTAGACGAAGGCCGCCCAGGAAACGGTGAACGCGAAGATCGTCGCAGCGATGATCCCGGGAAGCGCGACGGGAATGAAGATCTTCAACAGCATCTGCGGCCAGGAAGCGCCGTCGATCAGCGCCGCCTCATCCAGCTCCTTCGGAATCGAGGCGAAGTAGCCGATCATGATCCAGGTGCAGAACGGTACCGTCAGCGTCGGGTAGACCAGCACCAGTCCCCAGATGGAGTTCAGCAGGCCGAGCCCGCCGACGATCTGATAGAGCGGGATGAACAGCAGCGTGTCCGGCACCAGGTAGGTGAGGAACACGCCGGTCGCGAGCATCTGGCTGCCCCAGAAGCGCATCCGCGACAGGGCGAAGGCCGCCAGGATCGACACGACCATGGTGATCGCGACCACCAGGACGGTGATGATCACGCTATTGCGGAAGAAGGTCAGAAACAACGCGTTGTCCAGCGTTGCGACGTAGTGCTCCAGCGTGGGTGCGCGCACCAGCCATGGGCTCAGCGTCTGGTCCGCCATCTCGGCGTTCGTCTTCAGGCTGGTGATCAGCATGTAGACGGGCGGGGCGAGAAAGATGATCGCCGCGAAGATCAGCGAGGCGTACGACACGCGCAGCGCCCACAGGCGCTCACGGTGCAGGCTGCCGGCCTTACGATAGAAGCGGGGAAAATCGCGACGCGCGGTGGCGGTGGTCATCTCACACCATCTCCCGTGTGCGCCGTGTGACACCGCGCAGGATGAAGAACGCTGCTACTGCAAGCACCGGCAGCATGAACAGCGACACCGCAGCTCCGCGCGGCAGATGGCCCGAGAGGATACCGACCTGGGCGGCATAGGTGGCAAACAGGTGCGTGGTGTCGCGCGGGCCGCCATTCGTGAGCACGCGGACGATGTCGTAGTTCGCGAACGTCACGATCATGCTGAACAGCACGGTGATGCTGATGATGTTCCGCATCATCGGCAGAGTGACGTAGAAGAGCTTCTGGGTGCCGGTCGCCCCGTCGATCGCGGCCGCCTCATAGAGCTGCTCCGGCACGGACTTCAGCGCCGCGAGATACATGATCATGAAGAACGGGGCGCCGTACCAGACATTCACGGTTATCACCGCGATGCGCGCCCACCAGGGATGGCCAAGCCAGGGCACATCGGGGAAGCCGAAGACATTGATGATCCAGTTGATCGACGAGTAGCTCGGATCAAACATCCACCACCAGCCAAGCGTGGAGAGCGCCGGCGGGATCACCCATGGCACCAGCAGCATGCCGCGCCACTTGCGCTGGCCGCGCACTGGCAGGTGGTGCAGCATGTGCGCCAGCCAGAACCCGATCAGCGCCTTGAGCAGCACCGCGGTGATGGCGAAGAAGCAGGACTGCCACGCCACCATCCAGAACGTCTCGGACTCGATCATGAACATGTAGTTGTCGAACCCGACAGACGCCGTCATCCGCCGGTTCAGCGTCGACAGATAGAGGGCATAGGCCGCCGGCCAGGCGACCAGCCCGGCAATGATCAGGATCAGCGGCAAGGTCATGACGAATGCGATCGTCGTCCGCCGCCGCGACAGCCGCTCGAGCGACGAGACCCCGGGCGTACGCGCAGGGCGCGCCGCTCCGGGGGCAGTGATGGCCTGCGCAGACCCGTCAGGAGCCATCGTCAGCGTCTCCGAGCATGGGCGCCGGCCCGCACAAAGCTCGGCGCCCGATCCCTCGGCTCATCCGCGCGCGAAGGCACGCAGCTCGCGCTCCGCCCAGGCGAGGGCCTGGTCGATCGTCTGCCCGCCCTGCGAGATGCGGGCGATCAGGCCGGTGTTGAGGCCCTGGTTGTAGGCCTGCACCGCGATCTCCGGCGGGGCCGGCGCGAAGGCGACGGCGGTCTTGGCGTTGTGGTGCGGCTTCAGCGGATAGTTGTACACCACGCCGACCGGCGGACCTTCGGTCTTCCACACATTGAAGTCGTTCATGCTGAGGAACGGCGGGATATCGTAGCCAGCGCTGGTCGAGGTCTGCTTGTCGGCCGACTCGCGCTGCGAGAGGAACTCGAGCAACCCCTTCGCTGCCGTCTGGTTGCGGCTGAAGTTCCAGATGCCCCAGAAATACGGCAGGTAGGGAACGAACCGGCCTTCGGGTCCGGACGGCATCGGGAACGTCCACTGCTGGTCGTGGCCCGCCATGTTGTCGCGCCGTGCCACCGCCCAGGCCGACGGTGGGTTGAAGATCAGCGCCGACCGGCCGCCCTGGATCGCACGGTTGTTCGCTGCATCGTCCCACGCCCAGACATCGTTCGGGACGAACTTCATCAGCTTCACGAGGTATTCGACCGCGGCGAGCAGCTTCGGATTGTTGCGCACCGTCGGCTTGCCGTCCTCGTCCAGCATGGATGCGCCAAAGCTCGAGAACAGGCACCCCACCCAGTCCACCGAGTCACTGAAGTTGCTCATCGGCAGGCCGAACGGCACGCCGGCGGCATGGCACTTCTCGGCGGCGACCAGGAACGCGTCCCAGTTCCAGGCGTCGGCACCGGGGCCGGCGCGGTCCTCGGCCGGCCACATCGCCCGCACGTCGAGCCCGGCATGCTCCCTGAGCTGGTCGATCCGCCCGAGGCAGGGCTTCATCTGGGTGCCCGAGACGGCCGGGACCGCGATCCACTTGCCGTCGCGCTTGGCGAGGTACTCGGCGGCGTCCGCGACCCTGCCGTACTTCGCGGTCAGCCTGGCCATGACGTCATCGACGGGCACGAGCTGATCGGCATAGGCCGCCGGATACCAGGTCGGGAAGGACAGGATGTCGTGGCCCGACCGGCTCTGCGCCTGCGCGGCGATGGTCAGGATGTTCTGCCGGCCCGAGGAGGTGATGAAGTCGACCTGAACGTCGACCCGCTCGCGCTGCCCCCACTCCGCGCAGAGCTCGCGCAGCGCGCCATTGCCGGCGGGCACCCAGTGGTCCCAGAAGCCGCAGCGCAGCGTCGTGCGCGGCTGACCGTGCACATTCACCAGCGGCAATGCTGCCGCGGCCGAACCGGCTGCGCCGGCCCTCAACAGTGAACGACGGGAAACAACTTGCCTCGCCATGCTTCTCTCCTTCCTTGGCTCCCTCGCCGGCGGCCTGGCCTCGGCACGCGATCAACGTCGCGCCACCCGCCCGGCTCTCCCCGCGCGGGGGACTGTATCGGTGATGTCTCAGCCCCGCAATCGCTTCCATGCATGCCAGAAACGGCCCGCGAGGGCTTGGCGGCTCCGTGGCGATGGGCTCAGATGCATCGCCTTTCGCGGGGTCCGGCGCCCGGACCCCGCGTCACCGACATCCAGGGAGGACGCGCGTGCGCGCAAACAGGATCCGCGAGATCTGGGCTTCCGGCGGCCACGCCGTGAACGGCTGGTTGGGCATCCCGCACGGCGTCGCCGCCGAGGCGATGGTGCAGGGCGGTTGGGACAGCCTGACCGTCGATCTCCAGCACGGCCTCGTCCATTACGATACCGCCGTCGGCATGCTGCAGGCGATCTCGACCAGCCCGATCACGCCGCTCGCGCGCGTGCCCTGGAACGAGCCGGGCATCATCATGAAGATGCTGGATGCCGGCTGCTTCGGCATCATCTGCCCGATGGTGAGCTCGCGCGAGGAGTGCGAGCGCTTCGTCCAGGCCTGCCGCTACCCGCCCAAGGGCTACCGCAGCTTCGGCCCGACGCGTGCGAACTGGTACGCAGGCGCCGACTACTGGAAGAACGCCAACGAAACGGTCATCACCTTCGCAATGATCGAGACCAAGGGCTCGCTCGACAACCTCGATGCGATCCTGTCCACGCCTGGGCTGGACGCGATCTATGTCGGTCCGGCCGACCTCGCGCTCGCGATCGGCGAGCAGCCCGTGGGCGACCCGACCAGCGAGAAGACGATGGGCGAGATCAAGCGGGTGGTCGAGACGGCGAAGAAGCACGGCGTGGTCGCGGGCATCCATACCGCGAGCCCCGAGGGCGCGAAGCGCATGTTCGGGCTCGGCTACCAATTCGCGACCGTGCTCGCAGACACCGCCCTGCTCGTGAATGCAGCCAAGGCGGCCGTGTCCGCGGCCAAGGGCACGGGAACAGCGGCGAAGGGTTCCGGACCCTACTGAGGCCGGTCCAGCGCGGGCGGAACTCCCGCCCGCGCCTGCGGCTCAGTGGATTTCCGCCATCTTGGCGAGCGCCTCGCGCAGCTGCGCGATGCCGAAGCCCGGCGCCTTGGCGGCGTCCAGGATCACCTTCTCGCGCCGCGCGCCGAGATCGACCGCGCCCGGCACCTTGGCCGCGACGTCGTTTGGAATCACCACCGCGCCGTGACGATCGGCATGGATGAGCTCGCCGTCATGCACGGTCATGCCGTGGATGCTCACGGTCGTGCCCACCGCCACCACATGGACGAACGCATGGCTCGGGTTGATCATCCCCGCGATCATCGGGAAACCCTTGGCCATCATCGACAGATCACGGATCGAGCCGTTCGTCACGCAGCCGACCACGCCGAGCCCCTTGTGCACGGTGGTCTGCACCTCGCCCCAGAACGCGCCGGTACCGGGCGTGGAATCGAGGTCCTGGATCACCGAGACGTTCGGCCCCGGCTCGGCCGTCGCGACGTGCTCGTAGTAGGTGACGCGCAGCAGGTTGCGCTCGGCCGGGCTCATCGCGGCGGGGCTCTCGGCGCGGATCATCGCGGTGCGGGCGTAGCCGACGAAGATCGCGTCGGGGTTGTCGTTGTGCACGAACGGCTTGGTGGTGAACCGGATCAGCTGCCGCGGCGAGACGAGCTCCTCGAGCGCGTTGCAGATCGTCGGCGTATCGATCTTGCCGAGAGCGTCGAGAAGGGCCTTGTCGTGCGCGGTCATGCGGTTTCCTCCGTCAGGCGAGGCCCGCACCGTGCACCGGCAGCGGCGCGCCGTCGAGCCCCGCGCGGGGAGAATCCGACGTCGTTGCGGAGACCGCTCAGAGCCGGTTCACCGGAACCTTCAGATAGACGTTGCCGTCCTCCTCGGGTGGGGGCATCCGGCCCGCGCGCATGTTGACCTGGATCGAGGGGATGATCAGCGCCGGCATCTTCAGCGTCCTGTCGCGCGCCTCGCGCATCGCCACGAATTCGTCCTCGGTGATGCCGTCGCGGACATGCACGTTGCCGGAACGTTCCTCCGCCACCGTGGTCTCCCAGGCATAGTGGTCGCGCCCCTTGGCCTTGTAGTCGTGGCAGAGGAACAGTCGGGTCGTCGTCGGCAGGGATAGCACCCGCCGGATCGAGCGGTAGAGCGTGCGCGCATCGCCGCCCGGGAAGTCGGCCCGCGCCGTGCCGTAGTCGGGCATGAACAGCGTATCGCCGATGAACGCGGCATCGCCGATCACGTAGGTGGAGCAGGCAGGGGTGTGGCCCGGGGTGTGCAGCACGCGCACGGTCAGGTTGCCGAGCGGGAACGTCTCCTCGTCCTCGAACAGCCGGTCGAACTGGCCGCCATCGGGGTTGAGGTCGGTCGCATGGAAGATCGGCCGGAACACCTCCTGCACCTCGACGATGCGCCGGCCCATGCCGATCGGCGCGCCGGTGCGGTCCTTCAGATAGGGGGCGGCAGACAGGTGGTCGGCATGCGCGTGCGTCTCGAGAATCCAGGCGGCCCGCACCCCCTCCTCCGCCGCTCCGGCCAGGATCTGGTCGGCGAAGGCGGTGTCGGTACGGCCCGCGGCCGCGTCGTAGTCCAGCACGGAGTCGATGATCGCCGCGTCCTTGGTCGTCGGATCCCATACGAGATGGGCCGCCGTATTGGTCGGCTCATGGAAGAAGCTGCGGACCTCGGGGCGGTTCGGACGTGCTGTCATGGCTGACTCCCCTTATATTCATTGATATGAAGGTAAGGGTCGGGCTAGCATGCCGTCAAGGAAAGGCGCGGTAGCCCGGGCAACCGTAACACGCCTCGCGGCGGCTGCGCGAAGGAGGCATGATGGCCCAGTTCATCGACCCCGCCACGCTGAACCGCCGCCTGGATGAGCGCACCGCGGTGCTGATCGACATCCGCGACCCAGATGAGTATGCGCGCGAGCACATCCGAGGTGCGAGGCTCGTGCCGCTCGCCGCCTGGGATCGCCACGATCTCGATGCCGAGGCCGGCAAGGCGGTGGTGTTCACCTGCCGCGGCGGGAACCGCACGACCGCGAATGCCGCCCGGCTGTTCGCGCGCGCGTTTCCCGAGGCCTATCTGCTGAAGGGCGGCATCGAGGCCTGGAAGGCGGCGGGCCTGCCGGTGCATCGCGATCCGACGGCCCCGCTCGAGCTCCAACGACAGGTCCAGATCGCTGTCGGCACCATGATCCTGCTTGGCTTCGTGCTGGCCTGGCTGGTCTCGCCCTGGTTCCTGGCGCTGGCCGCGTTCGCCGGCGCCGGCCTGGTGTTCGCCGGCATCACCGGATTCTGCGGCATGGCGCGCCTGCTCGCGGCCCTGCCGTGGAACCGTCCGCGGCTGGCCGGCTAGATCGGGTCGCGCACCAGCGGCGCGGTCGAGCAGTGGATGCCGCCGCCGCCCTGATAGACCGCGCTGTAGGGCACGATCCGCACGCTGATCCCCGCCTTGTCCAACGCCTCGGCCGTGTAGGGGCTGACCGCATCCGCCATGAGCACGCGGCCGGGTGCCACCGCGAGGCAGTTGATGGTCCACACCGGATCGTCGGGGTGCACCTCGATGGTGCGGATCTTCATCTCCTTGAGCTTTTCGAGAAACCAGAACGGCAGCTGAACCGGGTTGATGATCGCGGTGTCCACGTCGATCATGACGAAGGCGCCGTCGATGTGCAGGCGATAGCCGGTCAGGTGCACGCGCAGCAGTTCCACGCCCTGTACGCGCAGCACGTCCTCGACCTGGTCGGCCCCCGCCTCGTTCACGCGTGACGAGAGGCCGACCACCGCGACCTTGGGCGTGATGAAGGCGAAGGAGCCCCCCTCCATGATGCCGGTGCCGTGCACGGTGCGCAGGATCGGCATGCCGAGGCGGGCCAGAGTCTCGGTCGCCGGCGCCTCCTCGCCGCGGCGGATCGGCGCGCCCATTCGGCAGACGATCGCCCCGCCATCGACCGCGATCACCTGGTCGCGCGTGTAGACCGACTTCATCTTGCCCGGCGCGCAGCGGTCGAGGAACACG
>NZ_JBHYDW010000044.1:0-27345 GCF_051860475.1 Elioraea sp.
GGGCGGCAAGGTCCCGCTCGGGTACGACGTGCGCGACCGCAAGCTGGTGGTCAACGAGGTCGAGGCCGCGCGGGTGCGCCGCGTGTTCGAGCTGTTCGCCGAGACCGGCTCCGGCATCGAGACCGTGCGCCGGTGCCACGCCGAGGGCATCACCACCAGGAGCGGCCGCCTGATCGACAAGGGCGACATCTACAAGGTCCTCAACCTGCGGACCTATGTCGGCGAGGTCGCGCATCGCGGCAACATCTACCCCGGCGAGCACGCGGCGATCGTCTCGCGCGCCCTCTGGGAGCGGGTGCACGAGGTCCTCCGGGTCAGTCCTCGCGCCCGGGCGAAGGCGAACCGGCCCCAGAGCCCGGCCCTGCTGAAGGGGCTGATCTTCGGCACCGACGGCCGCGCGCTCTCGCCGACGCACAGCCGGAAGCGGGGACGGCTCTACCGCTACTACGTCGCCCAGCGGGAGCTGAAGGTCGAGGCCGTATATCCGATGGCCTACGAGACCTTCGAGGACGTCACCGCGGATCTCCCGCGCTTCATCGAGAATGTCTACAACCGCAAGCGGCTGCACTCGGCTCTGGGCTACCTGAGCCCCGTGCAGTTCGAGGAGCAACAGGCCCGGCACCCTGTCAAAGCTGCCGCCTGACACCTGTCCGGCTCCAGGGGCCCACTCCACCGGGCGAGGAAACCGCGGCTAATGGCGTTGGTCCTGACCCCCTGAAGATCGGGTCTGCTTCGCAACTCTGGACAGTTTGCCGGGCGTCACGCGCGATCGCGTTTTGACCCCCTGAAGATCGGGTCTGCTTCGGAACCAGCACCCGGGACAGATCGCGTACCTGCCGACGTTTTGACCCCCTGAAGATCGGGTCTGCTTCGGAACTCAACCTGAAGCCGAAAGGAACTGACCATGCGCGTTTTGACCCCCTGAAGATCGGGTCTGCTTCGGAACGCGCGGCGATTTGCTGAGTTGGGCGCCTGACGCAGTTTTGACCCCCTGAAGATCGGGTCTGCTTCGGAACGCCGCCCCTCGACGCAGAGCCAAGGCCGAAAGGTTTTGACCCCCTGAAGATCGGGTCTGCTTCGGAACGGGTCCGGCGGCTGGAACACGACTCGGATCGGCGTTTTGACCCCCTGAAGATCGGGTCTGCTTCGGAACGCATCGTCGAGCTTTGCGACCGCGCCATCGGCGTTTTGACCCCCTGAAGATCGGGTCTGCTTCGGAACGAACAACGCGTGGCGCGACGGCGTGACGGCCGACGTTTTGACCCCCTGAAGATCGGGTCTGCTTCGGAACAGGCCCCGCCGCGATGATGATCACCTTCAAGCGTTTTGACCCCCTGAAGATCGGGTCTGCTTCGGAACAGCCGTTCACCGGCGACCTGACCGCCCACCGCGAGGTTTTGACCCCCTGAAGATCGGGTCTGCTTCGGAACATGCGGAACCTGACCGAACTCCAGCGCGCGGCGCGTTTTGACCCCCTGAAGATCGGGTCTGCTTCGGAACCGGTGCGGGCGCGAAGGGCGTCGGCGGTGCTGGTGGGTTTTGACCCCCTGAAGATCGGGTCTGCTTCGGAACAGCCTCGCGACGTGGACAACGCGCGCGATTGGTGCGTTTTGACCCCCTGAAGATCGGGTCTGCTTCGGAACTACCGTCTACGCGGTAGAGTGCCCCTACGATCCGTTTTGACCCCCTGAAGATCGGGTCTGCTTCGGAACCCTGCGTGAGCGCGATACCGCCGGGCACGGCGTTTTGACCCCCTGAAGATCGGGTCTGCTTCGGAACAGCCGCCCAGACACCGACGCGCAGCACGTCGAGTTTTGACCCCCTGAAGATCGGGTCTGCTTCGGAACGCGGCGGTGGAACAAGGCGGCCGTGAACAACTGTTTTGACCCCCTGAAGATCGGGTCTGCTTCGGAACCCGCGAGCGCGTCGGCTGGTCGATGCGCCAGGCGTTTTGACCCCCTGAAGATCGGGTCTGCTTCGGAACACCGAGATGACGCTCAAGAAGATCGCCGCCGGCCGCGTTTTGACCCCCTGAAGATCGGGTCTGCTTCGGAACACCGCGCCTACCACAGCCTTGCCGCGGCCAAAGTTTTGACCCCCTGAAGATCGGGTCTGCTTCGGAACCCCACCTACAGCGCCTACCTCGAGGCCCGCGAGGCGTTTTGACCCCCTGAAGATCGGGTCTGCTTCGGAACCGGTAGCGCGGAATCAAACGGAGAGGAGAGACCGAGGTTTTGACCCCCTGAAGATCGGGTCTGCTTCGGAACCACAGCCTTGCCGCGGCCAAAGCGGCGGCCAAGGCGTTTTGACCCCCTGAAGATCGGGTCTGCTTCGGAACGCAGGACAACGGCGAATGCGGCAACGGGCTGCGTTTTGACCCCCTGAAGATCGGGTCTGCTTCGGAACCTTAGGCGGCAAGGTCAAGTTCCCCCGCTGCTGGATGTTTTGACCCCCTGAAGATCGGGTCTGCTTCGGAACACCAGAGAGGAGAGACCGAGATGACGACCTACGTTTTGACCCCCTGAAGATCGGGTCTGCTTCGGAACACATCGACCGTGTGGAGCATCTGAGCCGCCCAGAGTTTTGACCCCCTGAAGATCGGGTCTGCTTCGGAACACGATGCGCTATCGCATGATCCCCGTGCCGCGCTGTTTTGACCCCCTGAAGATCGGGTCTGCTTCGGAACCGAGCAGGTTGGCCACATGTGCTGGCGGATCGCGTTTTGACCCCCTGAAGATCGGGTCTGCTTCGGAACCCGGCGAGCGTCTCGCCTGTGTCGAGCAGATCGGGTTTTGACCCCCTGAAGATCGGGTCTGCTTCGGAACGGCTGCGAGTGGCTGCTCACCCAGGTCTATGAGTTTTGACCCCCTGAAGATCGGGTCTGCTTCGGAACGGCGTGGATGGGCTGTCACGCACGACGGAGACGTTTTGACCCCCTGAAGATCGGGTCTGCTTCGGAACCCCACGGATCTACGAAGTGCGCACGCGCGGCGTTTTGACCCCCTGAAGATCGGGTCTGCTTCGGAACGAGAGGAGTAGAGACGATGACCGACACACACAAGTTTTGACCCCCTGAAGATCGGGTCTGCTTCGGAACATGAGCTCGCGCTTGCCATCCTGATCGACACAGTTTTGACCCCCTGAAGATCGGGTCTGCTTCGGAACGCCCCGCGACGCTGGCGTTGGCGCGGGCCGTGAGTTTTGACCCCCTGAAGATCGGGTCTGCTTCGGAACGGGCAGCGCGGATGTGAGGACGGCCAGCACCGGGTTTTGACCCCCTGAAGATCGGGTCTGCTTCGGAACGCGTCAGCCGTCAGTATCCTGGCCAGATCGCCTATGTTTTGACCCCCTGAAGATCGGGTCTGCTTCGGAACGGACGATCGCACTAGTGACGCCACCAGCGTGGTTTTGACCCCCTGAAGATCGGGTCTGCTTCGGAACATGCGCCGTGCGGCCGAGCGGTCTGGGCGGTGGGTTTTGACCCCCTGAAGATCGGGTCTGCTTCGGAACTTGGCGGGTGGTGCTGAACGTGCATGCCTCTCGTTTTGACCCCCTGAAGATCGGGTCTGCTTCGGAACGCTACACCCCGCGGATTTACGAAGTGCGCACGGTTTTGACCCCCTGAAGATCGGGTCTGCTTCGGAACGGCCCCGCATCCGGCTCAAGCGTGGCGACACTGAGTTTTGACCCCCTGAAGATCGGGTCTGCTTCGGAACCGTCAAGCAAGCCTACTGGCGCGCGTATTCCGTGTTTTGACCCCCTGAAGATCGGGTCTGCTTCGGAACATAGGTGGACCGTCACGCGGCCAGGCCGTTGGTTTTGACCCCCTGAAGATCGGGTCTGCTTCGGAACTGCGGGGACGCGTGCACTTGGGCGGCACTGATCAGGTTTTGACCCCCTGAAGATCGGGTCTGCTTCGGAACGATCGGCGGCGGGTGGTGTTCGGCCGCGTCGCGGGGTTTTGACCCCCTGAAGATCGGGTCTGCTTCGGAACCGACAACCGCCGGTATACGGTCCTGCGCGAGCGCGTTTTGACCCCCTGAAGATCGGGTCTGCTTCGGAACGTTGCGCAATGGCCACCTTGTCGGCGTCTTGTGTTTTGACCCCCTGAAGATCGGGTCTGCTTCGGAACTAGCGCGGAGCGTGGTATGGCCCCATCGCAAGAGTTTTGACCCCCTGAAGATCGGGTCTGCTTCGGAACGCCGCGATAGACGAGGTGGCTCGCCTGTGCGGGTTTTGACCCCCTGAAGATCGGGTCTGCTTCGGAACCCCACATGACCGCGCACCGCCCGTGGGCAGTGCGGTTTTGACCCCCTGAAGATCGGGTCTGCTTCGGAACTCAGAATTGCGGGGAAGAGCCAGACAGTATGGTTTTGACCCCCTGAAGATCGGGTCTGCTTCGGAACGGCTGACACTGGCGAACGCGTGCGCATCTTTCTGGGTTTTGACCCCCTGAAGATCGGGTCTGCTTCGGAACGCTATCCCGGCTGGGCCGCACGCGACGATGAGTTTTGACCCCCTGAAGATCGGGTCTGCTTCGGAACACGGCGAGCAGGCGGACATACGTCGCGTGATCGGCCGGTTTTGACCCCCTGAAGATCGGGTCTGCTTCGGAACGCTGAGATGGCCGCCGACTGCGCACACTCTGTGCGGTTTTGACCCCCTGAAGATCGGGTCTGCTTCGGAACGCCCATGTGATCTCGCATCGCCCGTGGGCAGTGGTTTTGACCCCCTGAAGATCGGGTCTGCTTCGGAACGCCAGTACGCCGCCGACGTGATCTGCGCCATCGGTTTTGACCCCCTGAAGATCGGGTCTGCTTCGGAACTCTTGCCGCAGGTAAGGCCAACGATGTCAATGAGCTGCGCGCCGCATTCCCAGGATCCGGCAGCCACGCAAGGCTATCCCCCTCGCCGGCGGCCGGTCGAGTCCCCTCCGGACCGCACCCCCGCCTCGCCTGCAAGGATCCGCCCGAGCCCCTGCGAGCGCGCCTCACCCAAGACAATGCCCTCGGGCAGCGCCGTGCCGATGGTCGTAACGACCGCAGCCTCAGGCACCGGCCAGGCGCGCACATCGTCATGCCGCCGGTTGATCAGCCGCGCAAGGCCGGTCCACACCCGCTCGAACTCAGCTTCGCTCCAGCAGCCGACGAACAACGAGAACTGCAGCCGCGAGGCCGACTTTTCGAGATGCTTGGCAACCCGGCGCAGCCGCTTCGGCGACGTGATGTCGTAGCCCACGATCCAGGTACGGCGCGCGCGCATTCGCCCTTGCGGCCCCTTACAGCGACTCGGCGAGCACCGCAGCCAGCCGAGCCAGCAGCCGGTCGCGCCGTGGCGCCAGCTCGGCCGTCTCGAACGCGCGGATCGCAGCGCGCCGGGACGGCGGCATCAGCACGCCGGCCGCATCGAGCTCGGCGGTCGCCGCGAGCGACCGCACCGGCGGCCACAGATGCCATGCGAGCACCCGCCCGAGCGCCTCGGCGAGCCCAAAGCCGCCGGTTCGCCGCATCAGGAACTGCGGTCCCGCGCCGCGACGCGCCAGCGCCTCCGCCACCATCGCGCTCGCGAGTCCCGACATCAGGTTCGCCAGCGCCGCCGCCACCGCCGGTGCGACGCATCCTTCGAGGCAGCGTCGGCGCACGGCGGCCGGCCGCAGGTCCGCGCCGATGTCGCAACTGCCTCCTCCTTCGCGCCGCACCAGCGCGAGGATGGCGTTGCGTTCCTCGGCCCGGCAGAAGTCCTCGAGCCGCCGGCGGAAGCCCGGCGCCGAGGCTGCGGCATCGAGCAGCGCGGCGAGATCCGCCCGCGCCGCTGGCGGGTGGACAGGGACCAGCGCGCCCGCGAGTGTGCCGCGCGCGCCAAGGAACAGCACCGGCACACCACCTTCCAAGCAGGCCATCAGCGCCTCGGTGCGCCACTGCACGCGCGGCCCGTGAACGACCACGCGCGCAAGTCGCGGCAGTGGCGCGAACACGTCGGCGATGCCCTGTCGCCGCAGCCTAAGGGCGGGGCCTTCGACGAGCACTGCGACCGGCCGGTCGGCGCCGTCAAGATGCAGGACCTGCAGCATCGGTCGTCTGCTCAACGACACCCTGCGCGGCGGCACGCGCCGCGCGCACGAGCGGACGGAGGCCGCGGCGCAGCAGGCGCCGGGCCGGCAGGAACGCCTCCTCCCACGCGGCATAGAACGCGAGCCGGCCGGCCTTGCCGAGCAGGCAGGCCTCGCCGTCGCGCGTGAAGTGCGCCTTGCGCAGCACTTCCTCAGCGAACAGGCGCCAGACCAGACGGTCGAGCACAGGGCGCAGCGGCTCGACCAGATCGCAGGCCAGACTGTCGCGACCTGGCGCCAGGGCGTGGAGGAACCCGACCGCGGGATCGAGGCCGGCGAGATGCGCCTCGCGCACCGCCTCGAAATGCCCGAGCGTGTAGGCAAGCGAGAGCACGGCATTGACGGGGTCGCGCGGCGGGCGGCGGTTGCGCCGGACAAAGCCAAGCGACGGCGGAAAGAGCGTCGCATAGGCCTCGAAGTAGGCTGCCGCTCCGGACCCCTCGAGGCCCGAGAGCTGCGCCTGCGACCACGTCTCTGCCGCATGCAACCGTGCCAGGCTCTCGGCGAGCGCGTCGAGACCGCGCTTGAGCGGCAGCCGCCGATCGGGACGCTGCGCAAGCGCCGCTCGCAACAGCCGCGCCTGACCGACCAGCTTGTGGCGCACGATGAGCACGGCGATGCGGCGGCGCGCCTCGGCGTCCAGCGCCAGCCGGAACTGGCCGAGCCGGATCGCGGCGTCGGCATGCGGTCGGCCGAGCAGGGTGCCGGCGGGCTCGCTGCGCCGGCCGGACAGGACGATCAACCCGCCGCCGGCGCCGGCGATCGCGGCAATCGCGCCCGTGCTGATCCGCGCCGGTCCGCGCAGCACGACCCGCTCGAGCGGGGCGAGGGGCGTGCGCCACAGGCCACCGTCGCCGCTGCGGATCGTCAAGGTTCCGGCCTCGGCCTCGATCAGCGCCTCGCGCCGGTCGATGAAGAGCGTGGTCATCGCCGTCAGCCGACGATCAGGAACGGCCTGTCGGAGGGTGCGCGTGCTACGCCGAGGCAGCGCTGCGGCATACGCGGATCGAGCCGAAGCGCGATCAGGCGGTCGGCGTGCGGATGGAGCAGCCGGCGCAGCCGCGCGAGCAGAACATGGCGTTCGGCCTCGCTCAGGAAGCACTCATGCGCCGACTTCTGACCGCCGACCGCATGTGCGCGTACGATGTGCAGGGCGCGGCGCAGCCGACGGCGGCTGGCGACATCGTAGGCGACAAGGTGCAGCGCGCGATGCGACATGGCGCTGATGATGCGCCGTGCTGCGCCGTTGTGAAGCGGCGACAATGTTGCCGCGCGCGGGAGGACGTCAGAAAGTGTCGGGTGGCGTGTCCGGGAGTTGCGGCGGGTCGGTCGCGGCGTTGACCGCGCGCAGAAGAGGAGCGACGACGCGGCTGCGGAAATGACCCATGAACTCCGCGAAACGCTGCCAGTCCTCAGGCCCGAGAGGGGTGGCGCCGTGCGCGAGGATGGACGCGTTGCGGCGATCGATCATGTCGCGCAGGCGCCCTTCGCCATCCTTACCCTTCTTGCCGGAATACCTGCCGGGATAGGGATCGCGCAGGAAGCGGTCGATCGCGCCCTCGCGCTCCTTGGCGGCAGCCAGCTTCAGCGTCTGGACAAGGCCGGAAAGCGTCTTGGCGTTGCTGCTGTGCCGGTCGGCGATGCCGGCGCGGATCACCTCCTGATCCGTGATGCGGGACCAGTCGAGCTTGTCCACGTCGATCTGATGGTGCGACCGCAGCCGCCACTGCCCGACCCATTCGATCAGGCGATAGCAGCGGGCGATGGCGTCGTCGTAGCGGCCGCGCTTGGCACAGCGTTCGGCATTGCGCCAGAGATCGGCGATGCGCTGCGCCTCCGAGTCGCGGCATCGGCCGGCAAGGTCGCTGAATGGCGCGAGGTCGGGATGGTGCGCTGCCATGCGTGCGAGGATCTGCGCCGCATCGGCATGACGGAAACGATCCCACAGGTCGAACGCCTCGGCGGCGTCGGCAAGGTCGCGCAAGCGCTGTCTTGCCGCCAGTGGCGCCTTCTCGTCGGTCGCGATGTCGTCGAGCAGCGTCCGCGCGCCAGCGGCACATTCAGCATAGGCGAAGTCGCGCCAACTGGCACGTAGTCGCGCCTCGACCCGCTCGGCGATGAGCCAGTCGATCGGCATAGCGGTCGGCCGCTCCGTGCCCGGTGTGACCTTGTCGAGGTTCTCGCGGCGGCCGGCCATGAACTGCACCTCGGCTCCGGGAGTGGCGAGCGCGCATTCCAGGATCGCCGTGGTCATCGACTTCGTGCCACCGGTGTAGTCGAACACGAGGCGGGCCTTGGGGTAGCGGTCGCGCAACTGGCGCAGCGTCTCGCGCAACGCGAGGAACGCCGCCTCGGGATCGTCCGCCGGCACCGTCAGGAGCTCGTGCGGCAGCGCGGCGAGCTGCGCCGCCTGGAGGATCGCCGGGACCTCCTCGGCCGATCCAGGCTGCGTGCCGTCCCGCCGTGTCACGACGAACAGCGCGAAGTCGGGTCGGCGTGCGGCCAGGGCGCTGATGATCGGCGCACGCGATCCTCCGACGGAGGCGATGAACAGCGTGGTCAGAGCGTCTCCTCCTTCGTCACCCAGCCAAGCACCCAGCCGAACGGGATGGGCGTGCCGTCGTCGAGGCGAGTGACCGTGCGTGTCGATCCCCACTCGTCCGGCTGACGGACACGCCTGCCAGGATCGCGGGCCTGCGGGAAGTGGCCGCGTCGGACTCCGTCCAGCGACTTGCTCTCGAAGTGGCCGAAGCGGCCGAGGCGGAGAAGCAGGTAGTTGGGTGCACCCTCCGGGCCGGCTTCGGCCGCCGTGGTGCCGCCCGGAAGCTTCACCTGCTTGAGAAGCCGATCCATCGCGGCGCAGGTCTTGGGCACATCGCGGAAGAAGCGCTCGCGCTCGCCTTGCCAGACGGACCAGTGGAACCGGGACGTCAATCGGAACAGCCCCCTCCGGCCGAAGCCGCTGCGCGAGGCGATCGTGAGGGCAAGGTCGAAGGCCGTCGGATCGTTCGCGGCGTCGCTGCGCGCGCGTGTGCGCTCGTAGTGCATCTGGATACCCCCGAACCTGCTCGACGAGGCGGGCACGCCACCGCTCTTGATAACCTCGGCTTTGTCGATCAGTAGGGCGACGTCAGGGAACGCGGAATCGGCCACGCCGAGGAAGCCCAGGGGATCGGTGGACGTGTCGGTAGGGTCGATGCCGAGCGCTGCCTCCATGGCAGAGTCGTGCGTCCAGCCGTCCGCCGGTCTCTGGTCGCGCGGCAGGCGTGCGCTTGCCAGCGCGGTACGGAACGCTCCCTTGATCGATGAGCCGGGGATGTAGGGTTGGCCGCGGGAACGGACGAAGGCGCGCACCCCTCCCGTGCGCAGGCGCGAGGGATCCTGAAGTGCCGTCCGCAACGCGTCGAGCGAGGCCGAGGAGATGGGCACCCGGCCGGTCACGCACCGCTTGCCGGCGGCCCGCAGAGCCGCCGCGGCATCGGCGAGCCTTCCGCCATTCAGCGCGGTCCGGAAGCGCGTCCGTTCCTCCGAGCTCATCCGGCGCACAGCCTCGATGGGGTCAAAACGGCAGAGACTTGGCATTGGCCTGTCCTCGAGCACGTACTCGTCGAGGCGAAGCTCTGTGCCGTCACCGACATGCAGCGGCGTCAGCGGCACGCAGTGGAGCAGGGTCCGGGTGATCATCCGCCGTTCGGTCAGCACAGCGACCATCACTGCGCCTCCGTATACGGGATCGCCAGGTGGAAGGCGTTGTGGCCGATACGGGGATCGTCGCCCGTGTCGTCCTGGTGCACGCCGGTCACCCAGGCGCCGAACGGGCCGCTACCCGCGGGGGCGAAGGTCGCGCCGGCCTCGGCGAGCACGATCGGCAGCTTCCAAGGCCGCTTGCCTTCAACCATCATCTCGCGTCCGACCTTGCCGAACAGGACGTATCGGCGCCAGCGCGCCTCCGCCATATTGGGTGTGATCACACCCTGCGAGAGCGACAGCATGCGTCCGGCCCCACCGGCAGCAGGCATCTCGGCCAGCCAGGCCGCGTCCTCCCATCCCTCGACGCGGAAGCGCCCGCGCCCGAAGGCGGCGTGGCGGCCGAATCCAAGCTCGCCCACATGCACGAGGAGCGTCTCGATCTGCGTCGCCGGCAGCACGCTCTCGATGTAGACATCCGCTGTGATCCGGCGCGCGCCATCCCGCGGCGGTTCAGGCCAATGCTCGTCGGCGAACCATAGCCCACCGCCGCCCGCCTCCGGCGTCCTGCCCGTCTGCCGATCGATGCGATTGTGCGGGCTGCGGGCGGGGCGCAGGAAGAGTGGATCTTGCGCAGGCGCACCATTCCTGCCTCCTCCAGCGAGGAGCCGATCGAGCACCGCGGCGGTGGCTCCGGTGCGCAGGCGACGCCAAGCGTCGAGCGTGATGAAACGGCGCTTCTTCAGTGCCTTCGCCGCGTCCGCCGCCGATAGCGCGGCCCGGGCCGAACCGGTCTCGCCACTTTGGTCTGGCGCCTGAGGGGCAAAAATGATGGGCCGCGGCAGGTGATCGGCCGGCAGGAGGTCGGAAATCAGGAACGGTTCGGCCGGCATCCGGGTGAGCCAGGCGCGCAAGGCATCGCGTCCGTTGCGTGCGCGTTCTGCCCAGCAGAGATGACCGAACAGCGTGCCGGAGGTCGGCGGTGTGCCGAACGGTGCGGCCGGATCGAGGTTCAGACGGAAGCGGCGGAGCGGCATCAGGCCGGCCCACTGAAGAGCTCCGCCGCCCCGATGATGGAGGGCGGTGTTGCGCGATCGAAGCGATGGCCGCGGAAGCGGTTGTCCAGAGGATGGCGCGCGTCGGCGGGTGTCACGAGGTGAAGGGCTTCGAACCGGATTCGCCCGTAGCCGCGCGAGCCGGAACCGCCAATGGCGTCCTGCTCCAGGAGCCACAGGCCGAGCAGCGTCCAGTTCAGACAATCGAGGTCGCGCGCGCCACCGTCGCCGGTGTCGTAGAGGCGGAAGATGAGTTCGAGGTCGAAGGCGACACCCGCAGGCACACGCTCTTGCGTGCGGAGTCCTCCATCCAGCGCCTTTCCCTGAATGCGATCGATCGTGACCTCGGTCTTCTCTTCGAAGAAACGCTCGGGCGCCTCGCGGTAGCGGCCGCGATCCTCGTCCGTCAGCGGGCAGTCGCGCACGATCAGCCGCGTCGGCCCACCCCGCCACTCCTTCAACGCGTTGCCGAAGATCCGCAGCACCGGGTCGGCAGGATCGGTCGGCTGGCCGCCGTCGTAGCCCCAGGCGTGTCCGTCGTCGCGGATTGTCCCGAACGCCCACTCCATAAGGAAACGCAGACGACCCTTGATCGAGGAACCAGGAATGTAGGGTTCGCCGGTGAACGGGTGCTTGATCACCGGGTTGTCGATGCCGCCGATCTCGACGCTGTCCTTGCCGGCGCCGATGTGCAGACCGGAGAGCAGGCGGATCCGCCCCTCGATGCGGGCACGGCCCTTTTCGCGCAGCTCGCTCATTCCTCGCCGCCTCTCATCTTGATCTCGAACACGCGGTGATAGGCCATCACGGCCTCGAAATGCGGCTGGAAGCCGCGCTGGAAGTCGTCCTTGCCCTTCACCGCAGCGGCGTGCCGGGTGAAGAATCTGACCAGCTCGACCGGATATTGATTCTGCCGGCCGCAGGTGTAGGCGGCCTTCGCCTTCAGCAGCGCCATCTGCGCCTGCACCTCGTCGTCGGGGATGCGCGTTGTTGCCAGATCGAGGCGGCGCTTCAGCGCTGTCGCCTCGGCGTAGAAGCGCCGGAGCTGGCTCGCCGGGATCCGGGACAGCCCCTGCGCGGTCGTCTTCGCCTCCTCGTCGAGAAGCTCGGCACGCACGGCCCCGCTGTTCGGCGCGAAATAGACCGGTGGCTGAGCGGGCGGGCGCAGGGCCTCCTCGATCTCGCGCGTGCGGCCGCCGGCGTCGCTACCGGACGCGCGGTGGCCTGGTGCACTGCCGGAGCCTCCTGCCGGAGGGCGCTGGCCGGGCGGACCGCCGCGTCCCGGCGCCATGTTGCGTGGTCCGTACGCCATGCCGCTCACTCCTCTCAGCGGTTGCGCCACAAAGCGATGGTCGTTGCGATCTCGGGATCGGCGTCGCTCGACGCGGTGGGCGGCGGCACGGCGCGATCGAGGAGCGCCGCGAGTGCGGCGCATGCGTCTTCCTTCGCCCGGTCGAGGAAGCGGGCACGGTGGTAGCCCCACTTCGCCGCCCAGCCGCGATCCCCGACCCGTTCCTTGGTCGTGCCGACCCGACCACGCATCGCGATGAAGCCGCGCATTCGATGCAGGAAGGTCGGAGGAAGGATCTCGTCCCGCACGGCCTCGTGCAGTGCCTCCGCCAGCTTCAGCGTCGCCTCGACCTCCGACCAGGACAACACCCGGCCAAACAGCCCGAGCCTGTTCCGGCCGGCGTCCTTCGCAAGGTCCAGCATCGCATCCGCCTCCGCCGCGGCGAGCGCGATCGGGTGGTGCGGATGGACGAAGGCGATGCCGGCCGAGAGGGAAAGGTTCGGATTGCCGCCAGCGAAGCCGCAGAAATCGTCGCGCAGCCGCAACGCGAGCGGCAGGGCGGAGCGCCATGGCGCGACGAGCAGCAGGTCGTCGCCGCCAGCATAGACCGTATAGGTCATCGGGAACTCGCGCTGGAGCAGCCAGGGCAGGCGGCGCGCGAAGTAGCCGTCGATCAGCCGCGAGAGCTGCGCCGTTCGCGCCGGCGACCGATCATCCCCCAGCCCGCGGCTGAAGATCTGCCCCAGCCGATCGACATCCGCCTTGACGATGCCGAGCAACTCACGCCCCTGGAACCCTTCGCCCGCCCGCTCCTCGAGCGCCTCTGCCGCGATGTGGGCAAAGGTCATCAGGCCGCCCTTCGCCGGAGCCTCCTCGCCGCCCTGGGATGCGTGCAGCCCGAGTGCACGGTACCGCGGCGCGTCCGGATCATCCACGAGCGCGACATGGGCTCTCGGGCGCGGCACCGCGCTGCCTGTCTCGCCCTGCGCTTCGAACGCCACCGACCGCCGCGCCGCCGATCCGCGCGCCGACCACGGAACCAGTGCCAATCCGAACGGCATCGGGATGCGCTGCTCCGCCTGGGCCGCGTCGTCCTCGCCTCCCGGCGTCGCCTGGTCGACGACGGCGAAGCCATCGGCCTTGGGCAGACGCTGACCAAGGCGATAGGCGCCGTCGCAGACGACGCAGCGCGCGGCGCGGTCCGGCGGCCTCGTCACGACCGCCGGCCTCGCCCCGCACGTCACGCAGGCACCATCGGCATGGAATGGCGCATCGATCACGCCCGTGCCGACGAAGCCCTGGCCGCGCGGACTCCACCCCTGGAACGGGCGATGCTTGGTTTCCTCTAGGCGCGCCGCGAGCTCGGCCCGCACGGCGGGAAAGCCCCTACCCCGGTTCTCGAACGCCGTCGCGGCGAACGGCGTGCTTGCGGCGACGTTCAGCGCCAAGTCACCGTGCCAATGCTCGACCATCCAGCAATCAAGCGCCGCCCGCGCCTCCCCAAGCCTCGGATCAAGGTCTGCACGCGCAGGCACCAGCAGTTCCGCCTTTCCGCCAGCCGCGATCATTACGCTTGAGGCAGGCAAGTTCAGCCGCTCCCGGATCGCCAGCACCGCGGCTGCAACCGATTCGGCCATCAGGAACGACCGGGCGCGTAGAATGCGGGCAGCACCGGTGGAGCCGGCGAGCCGGAACAGCGCCGCCTGAATGCCGGAGAGGTCGAGCGCGACAAGCCGGAACTTCGGCTCAGTGCGGTCCTTGATGGCTCGCTCGCTCCAGTCCCCCACGTTCGCGTGGAAGCCAGCAAGTGCAGCGCCGATCGCCGCCACCGCCTGCGCGTGGTCGTGCAGGGACACATCCGGCTGGTCGACGGTGGAGGACGGCACCGCCCAAAGCAGCCGCTCGGACAGCGCGAGCAGTGCCTGCTCGAAGCGGTCGGCCGAAAGACCATAATGCACCGCGAAGGCGCTCCAACCCTTGAGCCAAGCATGCCAGAGAACGCCGAGGCGACGCGGCTGATCAGCCGGCGCAGGTGGCATTGGCACCAGCCCATCGGCGGAGACCTCCTCAGCCGGGTGTCGCAACGGCGTCCTGATCGCATCGCCGAGGCCGACGGCAAGGCGGGGCACCAGCGCCGTCAGCTCCACCTCGCGGAAGGTGTCCGGCTGGTCGGCGGCCGTGAACTCCGCCTCCTCGTCCCTCTTCTTGCGCTCGAGCCCGGAGGCAAGCCGGTCCGCCTCGGCGATGATCCAGTCGGCTGGGTCAGCGGGCTTGTGGTGCCGGATCGCCGCCCCGCGCAGCCGCTGAGCATCGAGCCCTTCAGGCCAGCGCGCCTCCGCCGTTTCGAAGAAGAAGTCGGTCCAGAGGGCATGGCGGTGCGTGTAGCGGCCGTGCTCGCCAGATGGCAGGATCGATGCCTGCAAGCCGTCGAAATTCTGGCCCTGGTAGGCCGCGCGCAGGGCCTGCTCGTTCGGATGCGCCCGCTGCGCCAGCTTGCCGATGTCGTGCAGCAGTCCGGCGAGCGCGGCTTCGCGCGGAGACAACAACGCGGTACTCATGGCGCCTCAGGAATGATACGGATCGCCTCCGCCGGCAGCGCGAGCCGATAGGCCGTGTTCGGGCGGCGCCCTTCGCGCCGGATTTGATAGGGCGCGGCCTCGGGACCGAGCGCTTCGCGCATTATCCGGTTCAGTATCGAAACTTTTTCGGCCAGAAAGTTCTTGTCCATGCCGTTCGCAAGGGCCCGTCGCGCCGTATGCACGGCGGCATGCTCCGACGAGCCGGCAGCGCGCGCGATGGCAGCAACGCAGGCACGCGCCAAGGCCTCCGGCACGCCGTTCTCATGGGTCCAAAGCAGGGCGTCCTCGCCACGCCGGGCGCGTTCCGCAAACCACAGCAGGACGCCAAAAAGCGAGGGTGTCAGCCGGCAGGGTATCGCACCGAACCGGGCGGTGGTGCTGCGGGTGTCGAGCTCGAGGACGGGCGGGAGCAGCGCCGCCTGCGCGGCTTCGACCGCGGCGGCGTAGCTTGCCCCGATCGCCTCGGCACGCCACTGGCCGCGCAGCCGCACGAACGGAATCTCTGCGAGCACGACGCGGCAGTCTCTGGTGTCCACGGTCCCGCCATCCGACAGTGGCAGCCGGCGTGGGGGATCGGGCGGGAAAAAGAAATCCTCCCGCGCCTGGAAGCGCTCGTCCACGAGCACGTGCGTGAGCTGGTCCTGCGCGCGTCCGAACAGCGAGAGCGCCATCCCGGCGAGACAACCCATGGTCTTGCGTCCGCCGGCGATGGAAACGTGCAGCTGAACATCGGGATCGGCGGTGGCGGCCCGGATGGCGGTGGTGATGGCATCCGCCGCCGCCTGGTTGTCGTCCGCGCTGGCGATGTCATCGAGCGGCCGCCCCGTGCGATCGCGCATCAGCAGGATTTCTGGCGGCGGCAACGCCACGCCAAGCTGAGCGGAGAGTTCGGTGAGCGCCGCCGGCAGCAGGCGATGTGCCACCGCCTCGCCCTGCGCGGTGGTGAGCAGCGCGATCTCCTGCGGTGCCGCTGGTGGCTCCCGCTGCGCCAGAGCCCAGATCGTCTCAGTCACCACCTGCGGCGACAGGCCGGTGATCACGAGGAGTCGTAGCCTCCGTGCAGTTGGCGCCTTACTCGGCATGGAGCTCAATCCCGCCGAAACCCATTGAGGCACCCTTACCAACATGCAGGATGGAGGCGAGCCAAAGCAACGGCCACAGGTCGGGGGTCGCGCGGAGATCAAGTCGCGCCTCGCCGACGATCCCACCGAGCTGCATCGTAGTGTGCTGGGGCGACCTGAACCGGGTCGTCTCCAGCCACCCGAAGCGGGTTACCGCCCACGCCAGCGCGCGCGCCTGCTCCCGAACGCTTGGGATGGTGGCCGCGGGCACCACGACGCCGAGGAGCCGCGCCCGGCGCAGGATGGCGCCGATGAGTTGCCCTGCCGTCAGGCTTCGCCCTGTGACGAGGTCACCGCTCAGCCGCAGGCGCAGCGGTGTCATGATGCGGAGGCGCACGGCTGGTGGCGCCGGTGGCGGCTGTAGATCAACCGGCTCGATGCCGTGCAGACGGCCGGCGACCGCCGCCGTGGCGCTTCCCGATGAGGTGACCGAGAGGCAGACGAACGGCACTCGCCGACGCGTCAGGCCATGCGCCGCGCCGTCGAGGACAGCCTGCATCACATAGGCGGTAGCGGCCTCGGCGCTGCCGAGAAGCGTCAGGCGCACGCGGAAGGGCTGACCGGCGTGTACCCACCCGCCCGGTGGGGTTGGCTCCGGTGCCAGGACATAGGGGCGAGGTTCATCGTGATCGGGATCGCTGCCGAAGAAGCGTGGAAAGATGCAGACCGCCGCAAGCGGGCAGCCCTCGCATGGTCGCATCCGCATCACGCAGACGAGACGCTTGAGGGCAAAGCCGAATGCTCCGCGCCAAACCGAGCCGGAGTAGGGCTGGAGGCGGACATCGCCCTTGGGGGCAAATGCGAAATCAGCCACTCGAAGGCCGGAAAGAACCGGAGCCGCTGTCATAGCGACGAGTTCAGCGCAAAAGCGCAGGCGTTGTGAAGCCTCCGCAATATTGTCGGGCGTTTCCCGGAGTAGCGTTCCGACAGCCCGGCGCGCCAAGCCCGGGGTCGCTCGGGGCGACTTCGGCGATATGCCGACGGCGGTCGCTTCGGACGCCCAGACGCGATCCCGCCTCTGGCGATGAGCGGCCCGGCTCTGAGACCACTGGCATGGTTTCAGTCAGAGGGCGATCGGATGAGCGATCAATATGCGAACTTCCGTGTCGTAACCCCAACGCAATCCGCTGTCAGATCAACGCGTTAACCTTGTAGACTAAATCGGCCAAGTCCCGAGGTTTGGAGAGAAGCCGCCCTCCGGAGAGCGAAAACGGCCCTCGTTCCGCCAGCGCAGTATCAAGGCCGGCGCGCAGAGGCGCAGGAAACCTGCGGCTTTCGGCGCCGGTCACCGGCGGGGAGAATGGTCGGATACTGGGGGACTGGCGGAGGGGATGGGATTCGAACCCACGATGCGGGTTGACCCCGCATAACGGTTTAGCAAACCGCCGCCTTCAGCCACTCGGCCACCCCTCCGCCGTGAGTGGCGCGCTCACGGCGTATGCGATTGGCGCTTCTAGAGACCCCCCTGCTCCGCGTCAACCAAACCCGCTCAGGCTGCCTCGGCGCGACGCATCGGCACCGCAAAGCCGCGCTCCACCCCGGGACGTGCCATCATCCGTTCGTACCAAGCCCCCACGTTCGGGTAGTCGGCGAGGCTCACGCGATGACGTTCATGCCGCCACGCCCAGCCGAGGATCGCAAAATCGGCGATCGAAGGCTCGCCCACAGTCGCGACAAAATCGCGCCCGGCAAGCCGGCGGTCCAATACACCGTAGAGCCGGTTGGTCTCCTTCTGGTAACGCTCGAGCGGATGGCGGCGGTCCGCCTCGTCCTTCACCTGCAGGTAGGCGTGCACCTGGCCTGGCATCGGACCGAACCCGCCCATCTGCCACATCAGCCATTCCCAGACCGGAATCCGTCCGGCGAGGTCGCGCGGCATGAACCGGCCCGTCTTCTCGGCGAGATAGAGCAGGATCGCGCCGCTCTCGAACACGCTGACCGGCTTGCCGGCCGGGCCGTCGGGATCGACGATCGCCGGGATCTTGTTGTTCGGGCTCACCTTCAGAAAGGCAGGCCCGTGCTGCTCACCCTTGGTAATATCGATGACGTGAACGCGATAGGGCAGCTCCATCTCTTCCAGCGCGACCCCGATCTTTCGTCCATTGGGCGTATCGAATGTGTAGAGGTCGATCATGACTGCCTTGCTCCGTCGGTCGCGGGTGACCAGACCCTAGGGAACCGCGCTCCGGGTGTCGAGGTGCGCGCTCACCGCGCGCCGGCGCGCAGCGGCTCCGCACCGATCCTCGCAAGCGCCGCGAGAAACCCCTCTGCCCAGGCCGCAGCCGAGTTCTGCCGCAACACCGCGATGTCATCGATCCAGCGCTTCCGCCGTTCGGAAGTCGGCATGACAAGCGCTGCGTTCAGTCCCTCCGCGATCTCGTCGGGATCGTGCGGGTTGACCAGGATCGCCCCCCTCAGCTCGTCCGCGGCCCCGGCGAAGCAGGAGAGCACCAGGACGCCCGGATCCGCCGGATCCTGCGCGGCGACGAACTCCTTCGCCACCAGGTTCATCCCGTCGCGCATCGGCGTGACGAGACCCACGCGTGCGATCCGGTGGAAGCCCGCGAGCGTTGGCCGAGGCACGGCACGCGTCATCCACCGCACCGGCACCCAGTCGATGTCACCGTGATCGCCATTGATGCGCCCGGCCAGTTCATCGAGCTCTCGCCGCAGGGTTCTGTACTGCCCGACATCCCCGCGGCTCACGGGCGCGACCTGCAACAGCGTGACGCGCCCGCGATGCTCGGGGAAGCGGCGCAGCAGCGAGGCGAAGCCGCGCAGCCGCTGCGGCAGCCCCTTGGAGTAGTCCAGCCGGTCCACGCCGAGGATCAGCGCGCGGCCGCTGAGGCTCGCGGTGAGGCGCCGCGCGTCCTGACCGCGCACAGCCTTCTCCGCCTCGCGCGCGAAGTCCTCGGCATCGATGCCAATCGGGAACGGGCGGACCGGCACGTCGAACCCCGCGCCGCGGAGCGCCTCGCGCAGATTTGCCGCATCCGGCGCTGTCTGGGTGCCGATCAGGTCGCAGGACGCGAGTTCGCGCAGCAGGATGTTCCCCTGCGGTAGCGCCTGATACAGCGGCAGCGGCGGGAACGGCACGTGCAGGAAGAAACCGATCCGCTGCTTCGCGCCTGCCTCGCGCAATGCAGCCGCAAGCGGGAAATGATGGAAGTCGTGGATCCAGATCACATCGTCTGCGCGCAGGAGGGGCTTCAGCGTGCGCGCAAACGCGGTGTTCACCCGTCGATAGCCGTCCCATTCCTCGCGACGAAACTCCGCAAGTCCCATCCGGTAGTGCAGCAGCGGCCAGAGCATTCCGTTCGAGAAACCGGTGTAGTATAGTCGGTAGTCCTCCGTGGACAGGTCGATCGTTGCGTATGTCGTCTGCCCAACCGTGACAAGCGCCGGATCCCCGCCGGTCGCCGCGCCGGTCTGGCCTGACCAGCCGAACCACAACGTCTCCCTGGTCGCCAGTGCCTCCTTCAGCGCCACCGCGAGCCCGCCCGCCTGCGGCCGCTCGCGCGGCCGCGGCACCGGAACGCGGTTCGAGACGATCACCAGGCGCGCCAAAATCCTTCCTCCCACGATCGCGACAGACGCATCGCCGACAGGATCAGCCCCACCTGCGAATAGGTCTGCGGATAGTTGCCCCAGAGCTGCCCGGTCCGCGGGTCGACGTCCTCCGATAGCAGGCCCACGTGATTGCGCAAACCGAGGATGCGCTCGAACAGCGCGCGCGCCTCCTCCTCGCGGCCGATATCGTGCAGCGCGTCGACCAGCCAGAAGCTGCACACAAGGAAGGCCGTGTCAGGCGCGCCGAAATCGTCCGGCGCACTGTAGCGCAGCAGCAGGCCGTCGCGTGCAAGATGCCTCTGGATCGCTTCAACCGTTGCGATGAAGCGCGGGTCGGAGGGCGTGATGATGCCGATCTCGGGCATCAGCAGGAGCGCCGCGTCGAGCCCCTCGCCGTCGAGGCTCTCGACGAAGGCGCGTTCGGGTTCGCTCCAAGCGCGGCGCAGGATCTCATCTCGGATCGGTACGGCGCGCGCCTTCAGTCGCGTGGCCTCCTCGTCAAGTCCCACGCGCCTGGCCACGCGCGCCATCCGGTCGACCGCGGCCCAGCACATCGCCGCCGAGAAGGTGTGGATGCGATTGCGGCCGCGATACTCCCAGATCCCCGCATCCGGCGTGAGCGCCGCCTTGGCCGCCGCGGCGGCAAGCGGCTCGAGCTGATGGAACAGCATCGTGTCGCCAGGGTGCGGCAGGCGCTCGTCGAAGAACATCTGCACCGCGGCGAGGATTACGCTGCCCCAGGCGTCGTTTTGCTGCTGGTCCACCGCGGCATTGCCGACGCGCACCGGCCTGTGGCCGAGGAAGCCCGCGAGCGCGGGCGCCTCATCCTCCAGCATCGGCCCATCGGGCACGATTGGATACACCGGGCGCAACGGCACGCCGGAATCGCCCAGCACCGCGCCGGCCAGGTAGCAGATGAACTTCTCCATGGTGCGCGTGACGCCCAGCCGGTTCAGCGCCTCGACCGTGAAGAACGCATCGCGCAGCCAGCAGAACCGGTAGTCCCAGTTGCGGATCGTGTCCGGCGCCTCTGGGATCGAGGTGGTCAGCGCGGCGACGATCGCGCCGGTGTCGTCATGCGCGCAGAGCTTGAGCGCGATCGCGGCGCGGATCACGGCGTCCTGCCATTCGAACGGAACGTTCAGCAGGCGTACCCATTCGTGCCAGTAGGTGGTGGTCTCCTCCTCGAACTCGCGCGCCAGCGGTCCTGGCGCCTCGGTCAGGCTCTCGCCGGTGGCGATGATGAGCGAGAGGGGACGGTCGAGCGCAAACGCGGTCTCGTGGGCGATGAAGCCGACCGGCGCGTCGGTGGTGACGCGCATGTCCTCCGCCGGGCCGCGATAGGAGATGTGGTTGGAGCCGGTGCGGATGGAGGGCGTCTCCGCGCCCCAGCCGAACCGGGGGCGGATGCGCACGCGGATGCGCGGCCGGCCGGCGAGCGGCTGGATGCGGCGCACCAGCATGGGCGGACGGAACATCCGGCCGCGGCGGCGGAAGCGCGGCACGGTGTCGATCACCATCAGCCGGTTGCCGTCGCGGTCGGCAAGCTCGGTCTCGACCACGGCGGTGTTGCGCCGATAGCGCTGCACGCTCTCGGTGCGGTGCAGCAGGTCGATATCGGCGAAGCCGTGCTCGGGGCTGGTGCCGTCCATCAGCGCGCAGAACACCGGGTCGCCATCGAGCCGCGGCCAGCAGAGCCATGAGACGCGCGCGTTCGGGTCGATGAGCGCGGCGATCGTGCCGTTGCCGGCGACCGCGAGGTCAAGCGGCTGCGGCATCGTCCGCCTCGTCGCGCAGGGCGGCGAGCCACGCGCGCACGCCGGCGGGATCGCCGAACGCTTCGTCCACGCGCAGCCCCACCCCGCCGAGTGCCTCGGCCGCGGCGATCGCCGCCTCGTCGGTGACATCGTCGCCGACGAACACGGGCGTTCGGCCGCGGAAGGGCGCGCGGTCCATCAGCGTGGCGAGCGCGGTGCCCTTGTCGGCCGCGCGCGGCTTCACCTCCCATGCCATGTGCGCGGGCAGCAGCAGGAAGCGCTCGTCTTCGGCGATCAGGTCGCGCAGCGCGGATTCGAAGCGCGGCATCGCGGCGGGCGCGCGCCGCGCGTGCAGCGCGAAGCCGTGGCGCTTCGGCTCGTAGATCGCCCCCGGAACCGCGGCGGCGAGCGCCTCCGCCTGCGCGCGCCATGCCTCGGGGACGCCCGGCACATCGACATGCTCCGGCGCCGCGCCGACCGTGACGCGCAGCACGACGCCGTGCTCGGACGCCGCCGGCAGGCGCGCGGGGCCGAGGAATGCGTCGAGCGTGTCGAGCGGCCGGCCCGAGATCAGCGCGAGCGCACCGCCAAGGCGATCGTGCAGCGCGGTGAGCACGGAGGGCAGGGCCGGATCGACGCGCACCGCATCGGGTGTGGGCGCGATCTCGACCAGCGTGCCATCGAAGTCGAGGAACAAGGCGCCGCGGCGCAGGACATCGCCCGGCGGAGGGGGTGTTCGTAGAGTCACGCAGCGTTAATGGCAGAAAGGTGGCGGCGGTTCCCCCCTCCTCACACGATCGTGAGCAGTGATGCGGAGGCGGCGCCGCGCACGTTACGCCAGCGCCCGCTTCAGCGCCTCGTTGACCAGCGCAGGGTTCCCCTTCCCCGCCATCGCCTTCATCACCTGGCCGACGAAGAAGCCGAACAGCTTGTCCTTGCCCGACTTGTACTCCGCCACCTTGTCGGCATTGGCGGCGAGCACCTGCGCGACCGCTTCGTCGATCGCACCGGTGTCCTTCACCTGGCGCAACCCCTTCGCCTCGACGATCGCGGCCGGATCGGCGCCGGTCTCGACCATCTCCTCGAACACCTGCTTGGCGATGCGGCCGGAGATCGTGTCGTCGGCGATCAGGTCGAGCAGCTTGCCGAGTGCGGCAGCCGAGACGGGCGAATCCGCGATGCCGCGGCCGGTGCGGTTGAGTGCTGCGAACAGATCGCCCATCACCCAGTTCGCCACCTGCTTCGCATCGCGTCCCTTCGCCACGGATTCGTAATAGTCGGCGATCGCCTGCTCGGCCACCAGCACGCGTGCGTCATAGGCCGAGAGGCGGTAGTCGCGCTGGAACCGCGCCGCCTTCGCGTCCGGCAGCTCAGGCAGATGCGCCTTCAGGCTCTCCACCCAGGCCGGGTCGAGCTCGAGCGGCAGCAGGTCCGGATCGGGGAAGTAGCGGTAGTCGTGCGCGTGCTCCTTCGAGCGCATCGGGCGCGTCACGCCGCGGTTCGGGTCGAACAGGCGCGTCTCCTGCTGCACCTCGCCGCCCGACTCCCAGACCTCGATCTGCCGCCGCCCCTCGGCCTCCACCGCCTGCATGACGAAACGGATCGAGTTGACGTTCTTCACCTCGCAACGCGTGCGGTACATCTCGCCCGGCTTGCGCACCGAGACGTTCACGTCGGCGCGGAGCGAACCCTCCTCCATGTTGCCGTCGCAGGTGCCGAGATAGCGCAGGATCTGGCGCAGCTTGGCGATGTAGGCGCCGGCTTCCTCGGGCGAGCGGATGTCGGGCTCGGAGACGATCTCCATTAGCGCCACACCGGCGCGGTTCAGGTCGATGTAGGACTTGGTCGGGTGCTGGTCGTGCAGCGACTTGCCCGCGTCCTGTTCGAGATGCAGGCGCGTGATGCCGATCGTGCGCGAAGACCCGTCGGCGAGGTCGATGACGATCTCGCCCTTGCCGACGATCGGGTGCTGGTACTGCGAGATCTGATAGCCGGCGGGCAGGTCGGCGTAGAAGTAGTTCTTCCGGTCGAAGCGCGACCAGAGATTGATCTCCGCCTTCAGCCCGAGCCCGGTGCGGATCGCCTGCGCCACGCACTCGCGGTTGATCACGGGAAGCATGCCCGGGAAGGCGGCATCGACGAAGCTCACCTGCGTGTTGGGCGCGGCGCCGAAGGCTGTGGCGGCCCCGGAGAACAGCTTCGCGTTCGAGATCACCTGGGCGTGGATCTCCAGCCCGCAGACGATCTCCCAGGTGCCGGTGCGGCCTTCGAGTGTGTAGGTCATGGCATCACCTTTATCGCCAGCCCGACGATCGCACCGACAAGGCCAAAAATGGCGAACTGCATTAGGCGATTCTCTCTTTCGAGGCGTCCGACTTTTACCTCGAGCGAACGAATTCGTGTGTTTGCCCATGCGATAAATGGCAACCAATGCTCATCTCTAGGCAGATTCGCGTAATCGCCACTGATGCTATCGCGACGAAAATCGAGGACCTGCTTCAATTCTACAACGGACGACGAGGCCTCCCACGTGAGTTCAGTGTTCGGATCCGTATAGCTCATATCCCCGCCCTCACCTGCGGCAGCGTGTCGAACCCGGCCGCCGCCTCGATCGCGGCAGCGACGCGGAACACCGTCTCCTCGTCGAACGCCCGGCCGAGCACCTGCAACCCGAGCGGCAGGCCCGACGCATCCAGCCCCGCCGGCACGCTGATCCCCGGCAGCCCGGCGAGGTTCGCCGGCACGGTGAACACATCGTTCAGGTACATCGTCACCGGGTCGTCCTGCTTCTCGCCGATCGCGAAGGCCGAGGAGGGCGTCGCCGGGGTCAGGATCGCATCGACGCTGCGATACGCCTCGTCGAAGTCGCGCTGGATCAGCGCGCGCACCTTCTGCGCCTTCAGGTAATAGGCGTCGTAGTAGCCGGCCGAGAGCACATAGGTGCCGATCAGGATGCGCCGGCGCACCTCCGCGCCGAAGCCGGCGCCGCGCGTCGCCTCGTAGAGATCATCGAGATCGCCCCCGTCCACGCGCAGCCCGTAGCGCACGCCGTCATAGCGCGCGAGGTTCGACGACGCCTCGGCCGGGGCGACGATGTAGTAGGTCGGCAGCGCGTAGCGCGTGTGCGGCAGCGAGATGTCGTGGATCGTCGCCCCCGCCTCCTTCAGCCAGGCGATGCCCTGCTGCCAGAGCGCCTCGATCTCGGGCGCCATGCCGTCGAGCCGATACTCCTTCGGCACGCCGATGCGCAGCCCCGCAACACCCTGCCCGAGCGCAGCCTCGAAATCCTTCACTGCAACGTCGGCAGAGGTGCTGTCCTTCGGATCATGCCCCGACATCTCGCGCAGCAGGATCGCCGCGTCGCGCACGGTGCGCGCGATCGGCCCGGCCTGATCGAGCGACGAGGCGAAGGCGACGATGCCCCAGCGCGAGCAGCGCCCGTAGGTCGGCTTGATGCCGACCGTGCCGGTGAAGGCGGCCGGCTGGCGGATCGAGCCGCCGGTGTCGGTCGCGGTCGCGCCGAGGCAGAGCCGCGCCGCCACCGCGGCGGCCGAACCGCCCGAGGAGCCACCAGGCACGAGATCGCGGTTGTCGCCGCGCCGGCGCCAGGGGTTCACCACGGTGCCGAACGCGGACGTCGTGTTCGACGAGCCCATGGCGAACTCGTCGAGGTTGGTCTTGCCGAGGCACACCGCGCCGGCGGCCCAGAGCTTGGCGCTGACCGTGCTCTCGTAGGGCGGGATGAAGGTGCCGAGGATGCGGCTCGCCGCGGTGGAGCGGATGCCGGAGGTGCAGAACAGGTCCTTGATCGCGAGCGGGATGCCCTCGAGCGGCCGCGCCTCGCCACGCGCGATCCGCGCATCGGCGGCGGCCGCATCGGCGAGCGCGCGCTCGGGCGTGACCGTGATGAAGGCGTTCAGGTCCTTCAGCCGCTCGATCGCAACGAGATGCGCCTCGGCGAGCTCCTTCGCGCTCACCTGCTTCTTCGCCAGCGCCGCACGTGCGTCGGCCAGCGTGAAGTCGGTCAGCGCGGTCATTCCACCACCTTCGGCACCGCGAAGAACGAGCCCATCGCGTTGTCGGCGCGGTCGGGCGCGTTGGCCAGGATCGCGTCGTGGAGGTCGCCGTCGCTCACCACGTCCTCGCGCATCTTCAGCGCCATGCGCATGGCACCCGGCAGCGGCTCCACCCCCTCGGTCTGGACCTCGGAGAGCTGCTCGATCCAGGCAAGGATGTGGTTCAGCTCGCCCTGGAGGCGCGCGACCTCCTCCTCCTTCACGCGGATGCGGGCGAGCAACGCAATGCGTCGGACGGTCTCGGCGTCGAGCGACACCTGGCTACTCCTTCGATTGAAGCCGGGGGTGTTACCATCGGCCTATGCTGGTTGCCAGTGTCGCGGCCTTGCGGGCCGCCCTGCCGAGGGGCGCGCGGCTGATCGGGCTTGATCCCGGGTCGAAGACGATCGGGGTCGCGCTCTCTGATGTCGGGCTGATGATCGCCTCGCCCTACGGGGCGCTGAAGCGGGGCAAGCTGAAGGCCAACGCGGCCGAGATCGCGGCGATCGCGGCGAAGGAGGGTGCGGGCGGTGTGGTGGTGGGCCTGCCGCTGTCGATGGACGGCACGGCCGGGCCGGCCGCCCAGGCCGCGCGCGACTGGGCGAGCGCGCTTGCCGCCGCCCTCGGCCTGCCGGTGGCGCTGTGGGACGAGCGGCTCTCCTCGGCTGCCGTGAACCGGATGCTGATCGGCGAGGCGGACCTGACGCGCGCGCGCCGCGCCGCGGTCGTGGACAAGGCAGCGGCCGCCTACATGCTGCAAGCCGCCCTCGACGCGACCCGGCCGGGTTGACACGCCCTGCGTCATCCCCTGACGTATCCGCCCAAGAACCGGGGAGACGACGATGATGCGAACCGCCGCTGCGCTGGCTCTCGCGCTCCTGGCCACGCCCGCCGCCGCGCAGGGCACACTGCGCATCGGCCTCTCGGCCGATCCCAACATGCTCGACCCGGCGCAGTCCGGCAGCGTGTTCGAGCGCGTGGTGTTCGCCGCCCTGTGCGACAAGCTGATCGATCTCGACCCGCAGCTCCGCTACGTCCCGCAGCTCGCGACCGAGTGGCGTTGGGGCGATGACGGCCGCTCGCTGACGCTGCGGCTCCGCGACGGCGTGGTCTTCCACGACGGCACGCCCATGGACGCAGCGGCGGTGAAGGTGAATCTCGACCGCTACCGCGAGGCGCGCGAGAGCCGGCGCAAGTCAGAACTCCGCTCGGTGAGCGCGGTCGAGGTGGTCGATCCGCTGACCGTCCGGCTGACCCTGTCGCAGCCCGACGCGCCGCTGCTCGCGGTGCTGGCGGATCGCGCGGGGATGATGATGTCGCCGGCTGCGATCGCCGCCCTCGGCGAGCGCATCCACACCAACCCGGTCTGCGCCGGGCCGTTCAAGTTCGTCCGCCGCGTGACGCAAGAGGTGGTCGAGCTCGAGCGCTTCCCCGGCTACTGGGACGCGGGGCGCATCCATCTCGACCGCGTCGAGTACCGCCCCATCCCGGACGGCACGGTGCGGCTTCTGAACCTGCGCGCCGGCCAGCTCGACCTGATCGAGCGCGTCACCCCGTCCGACGTCGCCTCGGTCGAGCGCGACCGGTCGCTCAGGCTGATCGCCGGCACGGCGATGGCATACCAGACCATGACCTTCAATGTCGGCGTCGGCGAGCGGGCAACGCGGCCGCTCGGCGCCGATCCGCGCGTGCGCGCGGCCCTGGAGGCGGCGATCGACCGCAACGTCATCAACCAGGTGGCGCTGGAGGGGCGGTTCGTGCCGTCGAACCAGTTCGAGGCGCCGGACAGCACCTACTGGGTGGCGGAGCGGCCGGTGCCGCCGCGCGACGTCGCTCGCGCCCGGGCGCTTCTGCGCGAGGCCGGGCACGAGCGCGTCGCGTTCGAGCTCGCGGTGGCGAACTCCCCGGTCGAGCGCCAGGTGGCCGAGGTGATCCAGGCCATGGCGGCCGAGGCCGGGTTCGACGTCAGCATCCTCGCCTCGGAGAGTGCCAGCATGGTCGCCGCCAACCGGCGCGGCGACTACGACGCGGCGATCGTGATCTGGTCTGGCCGGCCGGACCCCGACGGCAACATCGCGATCTGGCTGCAATGCGACGGGTTCATGAACTGGGGCAAGTACT
>NZ_JBHYDW010000045.1:0-27207 GCF_051860475.1 Elioraea sp.
CGACCGGCTGGAGGTCGCGCTCGGTGTCATAGGGCAGGGTGCGGTACAGGAACGGGTTCACCGCGATCGCGGTGTCGATCATCAGCATGGTGTAGCCGTCGGGCTCGGCCTTCGCGATCAGGTTCGTGCCGATGGTCATGCCGCCGCCGGCGCGGTTCTCGATGATCAGCGGCTGGCCGAGGCGCTCGCCGAGACGGGGTGCGACAATCCGCGCCAGGATATCCGTGCCGCCGCCGGGCGGCACGGGCAGGATCACGCGGATCGGCCGCGACGGCCACGCCTGCGCCGCGCCGGGACGCGGCAGGGTGGCCAGCGCCATCGAGGCCGCGCCGAGTCCGAAGCTCCGTCTGCGCATGGTATCGTCTCCCTTGCCTAGCGCGAGTCCACAACGACCTGATCACCGACGCGCGGGCGCTGCTGCCACGCGCGCTCGATCGCCAGCACCTCGGGGGGCTCCACCTGCACGCCGAGGCCGATGATCAAGGAGCCGGCCGCGAGGTAGTAGGCCGCGAGCATCGCGATGTCGGTCACCTCGCGCGGGCTGAATGCGGCGGTCAGCGCGGCCCAGACCGGATCGGGGATGCCGGCGAAGCTCACATAGGCGAACACGAAGTCGCACAGCGCCTTGTCCGCCGGCGACAGCCCCTCGGGCGTGCGCCCCGCCTTGATCGCGGCAAGCTCCGTCTCGGTCACGCCGGCGTCGAGTGCGAGCGGCGCGTGATGCGCCCAGGCATACGTGATGCTGCGGCCGACGATCACGATCACCAGTTCGCGCTGGCGCTCGGAGAGCGCGTTGCCGTAGCGGCCGTAGTGGCCGAGGGCGGAGAAGCGCGCGAGCGCCTCCGGCGCGTGGCCGAGCGACTTCAGCAGGTTGGAGACCCAGCCGCGGCTGGCGGCGACGCGCGCGAACACCTCCGCCGCCTCGGGCGTGGTCTCCGGTGTCGGATCGGGCATGCGACTGGCGCTGCCCGGGGTCCAGGCCGCGCTCATGCCGGGTACCCGAACTTGCTCTTGAGGAAGGCGAGGATGTCGGCGACGCAGCGGTCGGGCATCATGTCGGCGATGTTGTGCGGCATGTGCTCGTACTCGCGCATCGTCACGTCCGGGATGCCATCACGCATCGCGTCGTAGAGGCTGGCGCTGCCGACGGTCTCGCCGCCCGGATAGATCACCAGCGTCGGCGCCTTGATGCGCGGCAGCTCGTCCGGCCAGGCCTGGGTTCCCATGTAGCTGATGAAGCGCACGACATAAGCCGGATCGTTCTCGCCGGTCTGCTTCAGGAACCACTCGATCATGCCGGGATCGGTGGTCTTCAGATCGAACCGCATATGGATCGTCCGGCGCAGGAATGGCGTCAGTCCCTCGCGTTCGATCTGCGGCAACCAGTCGAGCGCGCTCGGGCTCAACCCCGGCGTCGAGCCGACCACGCTCAGGCTCAGCACGCGCTCGGGCGAGCCGATCGCGAGTTTCTGCGCGAGATAGCCGCCGGCGGAGTTGGCGGCGATGTGCGCCTGCTTGACGCCGAGCGTGTCCATCAGTTCCTCGACATCCTTGACGAAACGCTCCATCGAGAGCGGCATCGACGGTGGCGGCACCTCGGAGCCGCCATGGCCGCGGATGTCCATCCGCACCAGGCGGAAATGGCGGGCGAGCCCGGGCACCCAGGAATAGAACCGCTCGGAGTTGCCCATCGCGGAATGCAGCAGGACCATCACTGGCGGCGTCGTCCAGGGATCGGTGAAATCGTCCACGTAATAGGCGATCCGCAAACCGTCGCTCGCGGTGAAGGTCTGGCGTGTCGTCATCGGATCGTGGTCCTGCCCCATGCCTGGTGGTCAGTGGAGGATGCGGTCGAGTGCGTCGGTGCCGATCGCGAGCCGGCCCTGTTCGGCCTCGGCGATCAGCGCGGCGATGCGCGCATGGGTCGGTGCGGCGACGCCGAGCCGTCCGCCCTCGGCGGCGATGAAGCCGTTGAAGAACGCGACCTCGGTCGGCCGGCCCTTGAGCAGGTCCTGGAGCGTGCCGGACATCCCGCCCTCCACCATGGCGGCCGCCTGGCGCGCCATGGCATCGCGCGCCCCGGCACGCGCCGCCGGCTCGCCCGCCGCGGCCTCGCACCAGACGCGTGGGGGAAGTCCGAACAGCGTCTCCAGCCGGAACCCGAGCGCCTCGCCGACCGCGATCGCCTCGGCCGCGAGCCGCACCGCGATGCCGCCCGTGTCGGCGCGGGTGTAGGTCTCGATCAGCGACAATCCGGTCAGTCCGGAGAGACCCGTGGTCATCGTGTTGGCACAGAGCTTGGTCCAGCGCTCAGTCCAGAGATCGGTGGTCACCGCACTCGCATCGACCGCCGACAGGAGTGCGGCGATCCGTTCGGCGCGGGGCGTCCGGCGCCCGTGCAGCTCGCCCACCTTGAACACGGCCCCGCCGGCGGCGCCGCGCCGACCCGCCCGGCGGACCACGCCGGGACCCGCCATGAAGACGTTGAGCCCGCCGCCGATCGCGCCGAGCGTGCGGCCCCAGCCGACCGCGCGCGCGACCCGCTCCTCGACCAGCGCGTTCTGCAGCGTCACCACCGGCACACCCTGTGGCAGCCAGGCCGCAAGCAGGGCGGCCGCCCAGTCGGTGTCGTAGAGCTTCACGGTCAGGAACGCGACCGAGACGTTGGTTCCGCGCAACCGATGGGCCTCGCCCAGGTCCCACGCCTCCGGCCGCGAACGCTGCTCACCCTCGGGCGTGTCGACGACCAGCCCGTGCGCGCGGATCGCGCGCACATGCTCGGGCCAGCCGTCGATCAGCACGACATCGTGGCCGGAAGCGGCAAGGCCGCCGCCGACCAGGCTGCCGACCGCGCCGCCGCCGAGCAGGACGACGCGGCCGGCACCAGCATCCGTCATTGCGGCTCGATGCCGGCGCGCTTGACGATCTCGGCGAACTTCACCTTGTCGGCGGCGATCCGCTGCGCGAACTCGGCCGGGCCGAGCCGGCCAGGCGTGATGCCCTGCGCGGCGAAGCGCTGGCCGAACTCGGGGGCGTCGAGGATCGGGCGCACCGCCGCCGCGACGCGGTCCACGATCGCCTGCGGCAGGCCCTTCGGCCCGACGAGGCCCCACCACGCGCCCATGTCGAAGCCGGGATAGCCGCTCTCGGCCACAGTCGGGATGTCGGGCGCCATGGCGAGACGCTCGGCGCTCGAGACCGCAAGCCCTCGCAGCTTGCCGGACTGGATGTGCGGATAGGTCGGGGCGACCGACATGAACGCGGCCTCGACCCGCCCGGCGGTGAGATCGACCAGCGAGTCCGCATCGCCGCGATACGGCACGTGGTTCATCTCGATCCCGGCGACGGTCATGAACAGGCTGGAGGTGAGATGCGGCCCCGCGCCGACGCCCGAGGAGGCATAGTTGAGCTGGCCCGGCCGCTGCTTGGCGAGTGCCACCAGCTCGGCGACGCTGCGCGCCGGCACACTCTCATGCACCACGAGGAAGTAGGGCGCCGAAGCGCCGAGCGCGATCGGCGTGAAATCCGCGACCGGATCGAAAGTAACGTCCTTGCGCACGCTCGGCGCCAGCACCTGGGCCGACGAGATCATGTAGAGCGTGTAGCCGTCGGGCTCGGCGCGCTTCGCGACATCCGCCGCAATCGTGCCGGCCGCGCCGGTCCGGTTCTCGACCACGATGTTCTGCCCGAGCGCCTCGGCGAGCGGAGCGGCGATCGCACGCGCGACCAGATCGTTCGCGCCGCCGGCCGGGTAGCCGACCAGGATGCGGATCGGCCTGGTCGGCCACTGCTGGGCGCGCGCCTCTCCGGCGAGCGCGGCCACGGTGACGGCACCGAGCCCCAGCACGGCGCCGCGGCGTGTGGCAGAGAAGGATGAACGGTCATGCATCGTCGTGTCTCCCCGTCGGTTGTCCCGCGTGATGTGGCGTCGTCCCTACCGCGTGCCGCCCTGCGTCCTCTGCCAGGCCAGTTCGACCGCGAGCGCCTCCGGCGGCTCGATCTCGACGTCGAACGCCAGCAGCATCGTGCCGAGGGCCAGGTAGTAGCCGGCGATCAGCGAGATGTCCGTGACCTGGCGTGGGCTGAACTGCCGGTTCAGCGCGGTGGCGGTCTCGGGTGCGATCCCCTTGCCCGCGAGGAAGGCGAACACGTAGTCGCAGAGCGCGCGGTCGGCGGGCTGGAGACCGTGTGGCGTGGTGCCCCGGCCGATCGCGTCGATCTGCCCCTGCATCAGCCCGGCTTGCAGGCCAAGCGGCACGTGGTGCGCCCAGGCATAGGGCACGGAGCGCGCGACGATCAGGATCGCCAGCTCGCGCTGAAGCTCGGTCAGTGCGGTGCCGTAGCGGGCGTAGTGCCCGACCGCCGAGAACACCCTGAGCCCCTCCGGCGCGGCCGAGAGGGCGCGCATCGCGTTCGAGACCCAGCCGCGGCTTGCGGCGATGCGCTCGAACACCGCCTTGGTCTCGGCGTCCTCGGGCTGGTCGGGGATCGGGATCAGCGCCATCGGGCTTCCTGCGCGACAGTGATATCTAATATATTGCCGCCAGCATGACTCGCCCCGCCCCGACGCGCAAGCGCCCGCCGGCGCTCTCCGAACCGGGTCCTGCCGCGCCGGCGACCCCGTTCCCGAGCCGTCAGGAAGCGGTCGCGGCCGCGCTCAGGCTCGACATCCTGCGCGGCCAGCTCGGCGCCGGCACACGCCTCGACATCGACGAGATCGCGGCACGGCACGGCGTCAGCCGCACTCCCGTGCGCGACGCGCTGAAGCAGCTCGAAGCCGAGGGGCTCGTGCAGGTGCTGCCCTATCGCGGCGTCGAGGTCACCAGCCTTGGCGATGACGATCTGCGCGAGCTGTTCGCGATCCGGATCGCGCTCGAGCGGCTCGCGGTGGCCCAGGCGGTGCACACGATCACGGACGCGGAGATCGAGGGACTTCGCCGGATCCTGAGGCGCATGGACCGGATCAGCTCGCGCGATGACTCGTGGACCACGCTGAACATCGCCTTCCATGACGGCATCCACACGGCGACGCGATGGCCGCGGCTGATCGAAATGATCCGCATCCAGCGCACGAACGTCGAGCGATGCGTCCGCGCGCGTGCGTCGGCGCTCGGGATCGCGCGCCAGCAGGCGGAACACTGGTCCCTCCTGGAAGCGCTCGCGCGCCGCGATCCGACCGAGGCCGAGCGGGTCATCGCGCAGCACCTGCGGCAGACGCTCGAGGCGCTGTGCGGTCCGGCCGAGGGCGCGGGGCCGGCGTGACGCATGGGTGGCCGGCACGGGACGCAGGTTCTGCCGTCACGCCGCCCTACGGTTCAGAGGAGGCTTCGGACGTGCCTGACGCCGTGAACCTGGCATGCCACGATCACGGCGCGGTGGCGGTGTCGGCATGGTTTTCATGCTGGCTGCCCGCGATGGCTCCGGAGGCGGAGCCCCCGGCACCGCGTCACCGCCTCGACCGCTGACTGGGCTCTGCGATCCATCGCTGCGTAGGGCGACGACCGCGCGGGCAGGACGCTGCAACACCTGCCCCAGGAGGCGCCATGCGAAGGATCAGCATCGGCATCGACATCGCCAAGGACATCCGCTGGGCCACCGCCATCGACGCCGACGGCATCGTGCTGCTCAGCCGCAACTGCCCAACCGTCCGCCAGATATCGCAGCCCTCGCCGCGGATCTCGCCGCCCTTGGCGGCCAGCCGCGCATCGGCCTCGACGTCATCGGCGGCATGGCAGGCCTCATCGCGGCGACGCTGGCCGAGGCCGGCTTCGTGCTCGTCCACGTCCCGGGCCTCGCCGTCAACCGCGCCCGCCCAGGGCACCACCGGTGGCGAGGACAAGTCCGACCCGCGCGACACCCACACCATCGCCACCTTGCAGGCCGACGTCCCGCAGATCGCGCACCGGGAAGGGATCACTTCAATGCGTCTTTCGGGCCAGAAGGTCGTGGTCACCCGCGCTGCCGGCGTCCATGGACGCGAGCTCGCTGGGGCCGGTGTGCCGGTTCTCCCCGAGCGAGCGGGCGCCGCGGCGCCCTGTTCGTCGGTTCAGCAGACGCGTGGCCGGGCCGCGCGGCGTCCCGCATGCCCGGCCGGTGCATCCACTATCGTGCGCAGGGGGTTGCGGGGCCACCCTTCCCGTGCCTAGGCTGATGCATCAGGCCGCTATCGGCACGCAGATGCAACGGGAGGGGACGGCGCGGTGAAGGTCGGCCAGGCGATCGCCGAGATCATGAAGCGCGAGGGGATCGAGATCCTCTGCGGCTATCCGGTGAATCATCTCATCGAGTTCGCGGCCGCGATCGATATCCGCCCCATCATGGTACGCCAGGAACGCATCGGCCTGCACATGGCGGATGCGATCTCCAGGCTTTCCTCGGGCCGAACGATCGGCGCGTTCTGCATGCAGCACGGGCCGGGCGCGGAGAACGCGTATGGCGGGGTTGCGCAGTGCTTCGGCGAGTCGGTCCCGGTGCTGGTGCTGCCGATGGGCTATCAGCGGCGGCTGGCGCAGCTCGAGCCGAACTTCAATTCCACCCAGGCGATGCGGAGCGTGACGAAGTCGGCCGAGGCAATCTGGCTGCCGGCCGAGGTGCCGAACGTGCTTCGCCGGGCCTTCACACGGCTGCGCAACGGTCGCGGAGGCCCCTGCCTGGTCGAGATCCCGGCCGACATCTTCAACGAAGAGATCCCGGAACCGCTCGACTACACGCCGGTGATCTCAACGCGCTACGGGCCCGACCCGACGGACGTGGACCGCGCGGCGGCGATGCTGGCGGAGGCGAAGCGGCCGGTGATCTATGCCGGCACGGGCGTGCACTGGGCGCGCGCCTGGCCGCAGCTGAGGGCGCTCGCCGAACTGCTCGCCGCGCCGGTCACGACCAGCCTGGGCGGCAAGAGCGCCTTTCCCGAGGCCCATCCCCTGTCGGCCGGCTCCGGCGGCGTGGCGACGCCGGCGACCATGCCGCATGCGCTGAAGGCCGCCGACGTGATCCTCGGCATCGGGTGCAGCTTCACTGAATCGAGCTTCGCGGTGCCGATGCCCAAGGGCAAGCGCATCATCCAGGCGACGCTCGACCCGAATCACCTGAACAAGGACGTGCCGGTCGCGCTTGGCCTGATCGGCGATGCGGCGCTGACGCTCGAGGCGCTGACCGCCGCGCTGAAGGACCGGATCAAGGAGGCGCGTGATAGCGCCACCGTCGCGGCCGAGCTCGCCGCGGTGCGCGCGCCGTGGATGGAGAAATGGTCGGCCAAGCTGGACAGCGATGCCGCACCGCTCTCGCCCTATCGCGTGATCCGCGACCTGATGCGTACAGTCGACGTGCCGAACACCATCATTACGCACGATGCGGGCAGCCCGCGCGACCAGCTCTCACCGTTCTGGACCGCGACCGAGCCGCTCTCGTATCTCGGCTGGGGCAAGACCACCCAGCTCGGTTACGGGCTGGGGCTGGCGATGGGGGCGAAACTCGCGCGGCCCGAGAAGCTCTGCATCAATGTGTGGGGCGACGCGGCGATCGGCTTCACGGGCATGGACTTCGAGACCGCGGTCCGCGAGCGGATTCCGATCCTGTCGATCCTGCTGAACAACTTCTCGATGGCGATCGAGCTCAAGATCATGCAGGTCTCGACCGAGAAGTACCGCTCGACGGACATTTCCGGCGACTATGCCGCGATGGCGCGCGCCTTCGGCGGCTATGGCGAGCGGGTCGAGCGACCCGAGGACATCATTCCGGCGATCCGGCGCGGGATCGAGCAGACCCGCAACGGGGTGCCCGCGCTCCTGGAGTTCATCACGGCGAAGGAGACGGAAGTCTCGCGTCCTGGCTAGCAATCATGCATGATGCGCGTGCCGTACGCTGAAGGCCGAAGGGCTGCGCGGCACGATCGGGGAGGAAGAATGGCGACTGTCGAGATCCGCAACGTTCGCAAGGCCTTCGGGTCGACCGAGGTGCTGCACGGCGTGTCGGTCGACATCGCCGATGGCGAGTTCGTGGTGCTGGTCGGCCCGTCGGGCTGCGGCAAGTCCACGCTGCTTCGGATGCTGGCGGGCCTCGAGAACATCACCTCGGGCGAGATCACGATCGGCGGGCGGGTCGTCAACAACGTGCCGCCGAAGGACCGGGACATCGCCATGGTGTTCCAGAACTACGCGCTCTACCCGCACATGACTGTGTTTGACAACATGGGGTTCTCGCTGAAGCTCGCGGGCGCACCGAAGGCGGTGATGCAGGAGGAGGTGGGCCGGGCGGCGCGCATCCTTGGGCTCGAACAGCTGCTGCACCGCTATCCCCGCCAGCTGTCGGGCGGGCAGCGCCAGCGCGTCGCGATGGGCCGTGCGATCGTGCGCAACCCGCAGGTGTTCCTGTTCGACGAGCCGCTCTCCAACCTCGACGCCAAGCTGCGCGTGGCGATGCGCGCCGAGATCAAGGAACTGCACCAGCGCCTGACGGTCACCACGGTCTATGTCACGCACGATCAGATCGAGGCCATGACGATGGCCGACACGATCGTGGTGATGAACCACGGCAACGTGGAACAGGCGGGCCAGCCGCTCGAGCTGTATGACCGTCCGAGCAACCTGTTCGTCGCGGGCTTCATCGGCAGCCCGGCGATGAACATGATCGAGGGGCGGGTCGATGACGGCGCGTTCCTGGCCGAGGACGGCATGCGCTGGCCGCTGCCGAAGAACGGCGCGGCGGAGTTCCGGGGCGAGGCGATCTATGGCATCCGGCCCGAGCATCTGCGGCTCGATCCCGACGGCATCCGCGCCACTGTTCAGGTGGTCGAGCCGACCGGGTCGGAGACCCAGGTGATCATGCGGGCCGGCAAGGCGCACATGATCGGCGCGTTCCGCGAGCGCGTCTCCGCGCGACCCGGCGAGATCCTGCCGGTGTCCCCCGATCCCGCGCTGATCCATCTGTTCGACCGGCAATCCGGCCGGCGAGTGTAGGCCCGTCAACAGGGCAACCCACGGGAGGAGAGATCGACATGGTCCATATCATCACACGGCGCGGGGCCCTCGCCCTCGGCACCGGCGCGGCGGTGGTCGCCGCGATGCGCGAGCAGGCCTCGGCGCAGCAGATCCCGACCCAGCCCGCCGAGGCGCCGCGCCTGCCGATCGAGAGCGGGGCGAGCCTGCGCGTGATCCGCCCGGCGCGCTTCGTCGAGCCTGACGAGACGTTCTTCCGCGCCAATGCGGAGCGGTTCAGCCAGCAGTTCAACGTGCCCGTGCGCGTGGACTTCGTCGGCTGGGAGGACATCCGCCCGCAGACCGCGGTGCTTGCGAATACCGGCACCGGCCCTGACGTCGTCATCGGCTGGTCGGACGATCCGCACATCTACGCCGACAAGCTCGCCGACATGTCCGACATCGCCGAGTATCTCGGCAAGAAGTACGGCGGCTGGCAGTTCCTGGCCGAGAAGTACGGCAAGAAGCACGGCACGAACAACTGGATCAGCATCCCGCTCGGTGGCTCGACCGGCCCGATTGTCTATCGCATCTCGGCCGTGAAGGAGGCCGGGTTCGACAAGATCCCCGAGGACCACGCCGGGTTCCTGCAGCTTTGCAAGCGGCTGAAAGAGATCGGCAAGCCGGCTGGCTTCGCGCTTGGCAACGCGGTCGGCGACGGCAACGGCACGGCGAACTGGCTCACCTGGTCGCACAACTCGTTCCTGACCGACGAAGATGGCAAGGTGGCGATCAACCAGCCGGCGACCATCCGCGCGCTTGAGTACCTGAAGGAGCTTTACCCGACCTTCATTCCGGGCACGCTCTCGTGGCTCGACCCGACCAACAACCGGGCCTATGCGGCACAGGAATGCTGGCTGACGCCGAATGGCGTGTCGCTCTACTTCGCGCTGAAGAACGACCCGAATACGCGCCACATCGCCGAGGACAGCGACCACGCCAACCTGCCCCGCGGGCTCGCGCCCGACGCACCGCAATCCGCCACCATCATCAATGCGATGGTGTTCAAGAGCGCGCGCTATCCGAACGCGGCCAAGGCCTTCATCCAGTTCATGATGGAGGCGGACCAGTACAACCCGTGGCTGACTGCGTGCCTCGGCTACTGGTCGCATCCGCTGAAGGCGTATGACCACAGCGCGGTCTGGACCAGCGATCCAAAGATCGCCCTGTACCGCCGCGGTCTCGATTACCGCTACTGGTCCGGCTACAAGGGTCCGATCACCGCGGCCACCGGCACGGCCGCTTCAGAGTACATCCTGATCCAGATGTACGCTTCGGTGGCCGGCGGCCAGGCAACACCGCAGCAGGCGGTGGCCGAGGCCGAGCGACGCGCGCGGCGCATCTTCCGCTGAGGCAACGCGGCGCCGCCGGCCGAGGCCGGCGGCGCCGCTGACGCCGCGAGGGCAGCATGGACGCCACTACATCGGCGATCGCCTGGACCAAGGCACGGCCCCAGCCCTCCTGGCTGGCCCGCCTGTTCGACTGGAAGCCGTTCCTGATCTTCGCCTGCATGCTGCCGGCGATCGGTCTGCTGATGGTGTTCCTGACCTATCCGCTGGGCCTGGGGATCTGGCTCGCCTTCACGGACGGCACGATCGGCCGCGAGGGCAAGTGGATCGGGCTCGAGAACTTCATCTGGCTCGCCGAGGATCCGATCTTCTGGTCCTCGGTGTTCTACAGCGTGTTCTACACGGCGGTGGCGACGGTCGGGAAGTTCGGGCTCGGGCTCTGGCTCGCGCTGCTGCTGAACAACCACATCCCGTTCAAGAGCATGCTTCGCGCGATCGTGCTGCTGCCCTGGATCGTGCCGACCGTGCTGTCGGCAATCGCGTTCTGGTGGATCTACGACGCGCAGTTCTCGGTGATCTCGTGGTTCGTGGTGGACGTGCTTGGCTGGCGCGACCGCTACTTCGACTTCCTGGGCTCGCCTTGGCCCGCACGCTGGTCGCTGATCGCCGCGAACATCTGGCGTGGCATTCCGTTCGTGGCGATCACGCTGCTCGCCGGGCTGCAGACGATCTCGCCCTCGCTCTACGAGGCCGCCCTGCTCGACGGCTCGACCGGCTGGCAGCGCTTCCGCTACATCACCTTCCCGCTGCTGCTGCCGATTCTCGCGATCGTCATGACCTTCTCGATCATCTTCACCTTCACCGACTTCCAGCTGGTCTATGCGATCACCCGCGGCGGCCCGGTGAACTCGACGCATCTGATGGCCACCCTGGCGTTCCAGCGCGGCATTCCGGGCGGACAACTCGCGGAGGGCGCGGCGATCGCGGTGGCGATGATCCCGTTTCTCGTGTTCGCCACCCTGTTCAGCTACTTCGCGCTGGCGCGGCGCAAGTGGCAGCAGGGCGAGAGCAACGACTGAGCCGAGGCAGAGGAACCGAACTATGAGCGATGCCGCTGCCGCCACCGCCGAGGGCAAGCAGTCCGCCACGGTTGCGCCCGAACTGATGTCCTGGGACACGCGGACGCGCCGTGTGGTGATGATCTACGTCCCGCTCGCCTGCTTCGTGTTCATCCTGCTGTTCCCGTTCTATTGGATGACCATCACGGCGTTCAAGCCGAACCACGAGCTCTACAACCTCCGCGAATACAACCCGCTCTGGATCAGCTCGCCGACGCTCGATCACATCTATCATCTGCTGTTCAACACGGCCTATCCGTCATGGCTGATGACGACGATGGGGATCGCGATCGGCTCGACCATCCTGTCGCTGTTTGCTGCGACGCTCGCGGCCTATGCCATCCAGCGGCTGCGCTTCACCGGCAGCCAGTATGTCGGCCTTGCGATCTATCTTGCCTATCTTGTGCCGCCCTCGATCCTGTTCATTCCGCTCGCGGTGATGGTGTTCAAGCTCGGGCTGTACGACAGCCCGTTTGCGCTGATCCTGACCTACCCGACCTTCCTGATCCCGTTCTGCACCTGGCTTCTGATCGGCTACTTCAAGTCGATCCCCTACGAGCTCGAGGAGTGCGCGCTGATCGACGGCGCCACACGGCTGCAGATCCTGACCAAGATCACGCTGCCGCTCGCCACGCCGGGACTCATCAGCGCGGGCATCTTCTCCTTCACGCTTTCCTGGAACGAGTTCATCTACGCGCTCGCCTTCATCAGCTCGTCGGAGAAGAAGACCGTGCCCGTGGCGATCCTGACGGAGCTCGTCACCGGCGACGTCTATCAGTGGGGCGCGCTGATGGCCGGCTCGCTTCTGGGCTCGCTTCCCGTGGCGATCTTCTACTCGTTCTTCGTCGACTACTACGTCTCCTCGCTGACGGGGGCGGTGAAGGAATAACCGGATGCGGATCGATCGTGTCGAGGCGCTGCGTGCGGACGCGGCGTGGCGCAGCTTCTCGTTCCTGAAGATCAGCACCGCCTGCGGCATCACCGGGTGGGCCGAGTACAACGAGGATTTCGGCAGCCGCGGTCTCACACCCGTGATCGAGGCGCTGAGTCCCCTGATCATCGGCGCCGATCCGCGCGCCTCCGAGGCGATCGTCGCGAAGCTGCACGTGGCCACGCGCCAGGCGAGGGGCGGGATCAACCAGCAGGCAATCGCGGCGATCGAGAACGCGCTGCTCGACATCCGCGGCAAGGAGGCGGGCAAGCCGGTCCATGCGCTGTTCGGCGGCCCGATCCGCGAGCGTATCCCCGTCTACTGGTCGCATTTCGGGACCTACCGCGTCGCGCAACGGGGCAAGGGGTTCCTGCCTGATCTCGGCAGCTACGACGACCTCGCCGCGCACGCCGCCGAGGTGAAGGTAAGGGGCTTCCGCTGCCTCAAGACCAACCTGTTCCGTTGGCGCGACGGCGCGCTCCAATACTTCAATCAGGGCTTCGGCCGGACGCCAGGCTGGCCGGAACTCAATTGGGACGAGGCGCTGCTCGCCGATCTGCGCCGTCAGCTCGCGACCATCCGCGACGCGGTGGGCCCCGAGTTTGGTGTCATGCTGGACGTGAACTTCCACTTCAAGACCGAGGGGTTCCTGCGCATCGCCGACACGGTGGCCGAGTTCGGCCTGCGCTGGCTTGAGATCGACACCCATGATCCCGCCTCCCTCGCGCTGATCCGCGGCCGCGCGCCCTGTCCGATCGCGAGCTGCGAGACGCTGCACGGAAGGCGCGAGTTCCGCCCCTATCTTGAGAGCTACGCCACGGATGTCGCGATCATCGACGTGCCGTGGAACGGACTGGCGGAGAGCCTGAAGATCGCCGCGATGGCCGACACCTACGAGGTGAACTGCGCGCCGCACAACTTCTACGGCCATCTGTGCTCGTTCCACTCCGCGCATTTCTCCGCCGCGCTCCCCAACTTCCGGATCATGGAGATCGATCTCGACTCCTGCCCGTGGCGCGACGAGTTCGTCACCGCGACCCCCGTGATCGAGGACGGCGAACTCGTGCTGCCGACCGCGCCGGGCTGGGGGGCCGACATCAACGAGGCAGCCGTGCGCGCCCGTCCGCCCCGCACCTGACTTCCGTTCCACCCAGGAGACCGACCTTGGCCAAGTACACGATCCTCACCCCCGCCGGCGCGTCCTTCACCACCGCGGGCGGCGGCTACGACCACGAGATGGTGGCGCTCGACGGCATGGGCGCCGAGATCGTTGAGTGCCCCGCGACCGAGGAGGGGTTCATCGCCGCCGCGCCGAACGCCGATGCCGTCTACGCCAAGGGCATGAAGTTCACCAAGCCCATGATCGCCGCGCTGAGCAAGTGCAAGGCGATCGTGCTGGGCACGGTCGGTGTCGACTACGTCGATGTCGATGCGGCGACCGCCAAAGGCATCCCGGTGACGAACTGCCCCGATACCTTCATCGAGGAGGTGGCCGACCACGCGATGATGCTGCTGCTCGCGACCCACCGGCGCTGCATCGAGCAGGACCGCATGGTGCGCGAAGGGCGCTGGATGGAGGGCCGCCCGCAGCTGCTCCAGGTGCCGCGGCTGATGGGGCTGACGCTTGGCTTCATCTCGTTCGGCCGGGTCGCGCGCATGGTGGCCAAGCGCGCCCGCGCCTTCGGCCTGCACATGCTCGCCTTCGACCCGTTCGTGCAGGAACTGATCATGTCGGACTACGGCGTGCAGCCCGCCACCCTGTCCGAGGTGCTGTCGCAGTCGGACTTCGTCTCGATGCACGCGCCCGACACGGCGCTGACGCGCAGGATGCTCACGGACAAGCACTTCAAGCAGATGAAGAAGACGGCCATCTTCATCAACACTGGCCGAGGCCCGACCGTGGATGAGGCGGCGCTGATCCGCGCGCTCGAGAGCAAGGCGATCGCGGGCGCCGGTCTGGATGTGTTCGAGGTCGAGCCCGTCAAGCCCGACAACCCGCTGCTCAAGATGCCGCACGTCATCCTTGCCCCGCACAACGCCTCGGCCTCGTCGCGCTTCGATCCCGCGCGCAAGCGGCGCGTCGGGCAGGAACTGGCGCTGGTGCTGTCGGGGCGCTGGCCGATGAGCTGCGTCAACCCGACCGTGCTGCCGGGCAGCGGCCTCCGGCGCTGGCAGCCCTACGCGATGGACCGCGGCCCGAACAGCTGACTCGCGCCCCCCGGCCACCTGAGCGCGGCCGGGGGCCTGCCGATTGCTGTGGTCCCACCGCTCCCCCGCGCGCTATCGTCACCTCGGCTGAGGGGTGTGGGAGCAAGGAGCGGCGGGCCGATGCTCGGGTTGGCCATCCCTGCGCTTGAGCGCGACGGCTTGGCCCTCGTGCTCATCTCGTCCACCGACCGGCGGGTGATCGACACCAACGCCGTGCTCTCACGCATCTCCGGCCACCCTGACGCGCTGATCCGCGCGCGCGGCCTCGATCTGTTCGGCTGTCCCGACACTGATCCGGTGCAGTCGGCCGCGCTGGATGCCGCGATCGCCGGCGGCAAAGAGCTCCATGGCGAGCTCTGCTGGGTGCGCGCCGACGCGACGCGGTTCTGGTTCGGCTTCACGGTCATTCCGGTCGGCGACGTCGCCAGCGGGGTGCCTGCCGTCTTGTTCATGGGCCGCGACATCACGGAGCGGCGCCGGCGCGACCGCGAAGAGGCCACCATCCAGGCGGTCTTGACCCAGGTGTTCCGCCATCTCGACGTGGCCGCCGCGGTGATCCTGCCGAACGACTGCGTCCTCGTCGCCAACCCCGCCTACGCGGCGCTCACCGGCTACGCGATGCCGGAGCTGCCCGGCCTGTCGGTGGATCGACTGACCGCGCCGGAGAGCCTCGATGAGGCGCGCAGGCGACGCGCCGAGCAGCGCCGCAGTGGCGAGAGCTACCGGATGCCGTTCCAGCTTCGCCGCAAGGACGGCTCGGTGATCCCGGTGCTGATCAATGCCGTCGCCGTCGAGCATGAGGGCACGCGGTTCCGGGTCGTCACCCTGCACGCGGGCCGCACGCGCGAGGACGCGGAGCCGAAGCAGCGGCAGTTCGTGGTCGGCCAGGTCGGGTTGATCCGGCTCGATCCCCTGCGCGAGGCCTATGGCGAGCGATGGCGGCAGGTTGAGAACCGGCTCATGATGCTCGCGGAGTCGGTGCTCAGGCGTCGACTGGAGGCGGGCGACGTCTATGCGCGCACCGAGGGCGGCGGCTTCGCGATCTGGTTCGCCCGCGGGACCGAGATCGACAACGCCGATCGGGTCGCCGCGATCACGCGCGAGATCCGCATCCGCCTGGTCGGCGAGTTCGACGGCGACGCCGCGCCCGGTGTCACGGGCCATGCCGCTTCCGTCCCGGCCGACGGCATCAACGCGCCGCCTGATCCGGAGACGCTCGTTTCGACGCTGATGGAGCGCCTCGCGACGCGACAGGCGGAGCTTCGCGGCCAGGTGATGGCCGAGCTCGCTGAGGCGCTCGTCGCGCCGGCGACGGTGCAGGAGCGGCTCGTCGGGTCGGCCGGCGGCGGGGCCGGCATGCTCTGGGTCACGCTCGATCCCGGGCTGCGCCGCAGGATCGAAGCCGCGCGGGCGCTCGCCGGCGCCGAGACCGCAGGGATCCCCGATCACGACTTGGTGCTGCTCGGCGCTGCGGCCGAGCAGGCGCTGTCCGACTTGGCCGCCGGCGCGCGGACGCCCACGGCAGTTCCCGTGGCCTACGACACCTTCTCGTCGGCGGCGCAGCGGCGCGGCTTCCTCGCCGCGTGTCGCGGCCTGCCCCAGCCCGTGCGTGAGGTGCTGACGCCGGTGCTGGACGGGATTCCGCCCGGCACCAACCCTGTCCGGCTGATGGAGCTCGGCCACGAGCTTGCCCCGCTGTTCGGCGCTGTCGGGCTGATGGCGGAGGGTCCGGCGCTTCCCGACCTGCCGCCCGGGCTGGGCCCGTACTCGCTCATCGTGTTCGACGGAGCCACCTTGCGGTCGGTGCCGGAGCCGAGGCTCGGCCGGTTGTTCGGCGAGGCGCGCATGCGCCGGCTGCGCGTTGCCGTCCGCCAGGCCGGGCCGCAGGCCCAGCGTCTTGCCCGCCTGGGCGCGCAGTTCCTCGGGGTCGCCGCCTGACCCGGCGGCGGCGACGCACTATCTTGTCCGGCATGACACCGCGGCCCTTCCTGATCGCGGCCACGCTCACGGTGGTCGCCTGCGCCCCGTCCCCGCGCTCCGGACCCGTGCCGGCGCACGACACGCCGGCGCCGGCGGTGCTAGAGCTCGCCCAGGCCCCGGCCGTGCCGGCGACGCGCGCCGAGCTCGCCGCCACCTTCGCGCCAGTGGTGCGCGCGGCCGCACCCGCGGTGGTCAACATCCACACCCGGCGCACGGTGCGGACCGCGCCGCCGATGCTGGCCGACCCGTTCTTCCGCCGGTTCTTCGGCCTCGACCCGGACGGTCCCTTCGCCCCGCGCGAGCGGGTGCAGACCAGCCTCGGCTCGGGCGTGATCGTCGACCCTGCGGGCGTGATCGTGACCAACAACCACGTGATCGGCGAGGCGGACGAGATCACCGTCGTGCTGTCCGACCGGCGCGAGTTCACGGCCACGATCCTGGGGCGCGATCCGCGCACCGATCTCGCCGTGCTGCGCGTCGCGGCCGGCGCCGAGCGGCTGCCCGCGCTCGCCTTCCGCGACAGCGACGAGATCGAGGTCGGCGACGTGGTGCTGGCAATCGGCAATCCGTTCGGCGTCGGCCAGACGGTGACGCAGGGGATCGTCTCGGCGCTCGCGCGCACCGGTGTCGGCATCACCGACTACCGGTTCTTCATCCAGACCGACGCGGCGATCAATCCGGGCAACTCGGGTGGCGCGCTGGTCACCACCGACGGGCGGCTGATCGGCATCAACACCGCGATCTTCAGCCGCGGCGGCGGCTCGATCGGCATCGGCTTCGCGATCCCGTCCAACATGGTGCGCGCGGTGGTCGCGGGCTTCACGGGCGCGGGGCTCGCGCGGCCCTGGCTCGGCGCGCGCACCGACAGCGTCACGGCCGAGATGGCGGGTGCGCTCGGGCTGGCGCGGCCCACGGGCACGATCGTCGCCGATGTCGCGCCCGACAGCCCGGCCGCGCGCGCGGGGCTGCGCCGGGGCGATGTGATCGTGGCGCTCGACGGCCGCGCGGTGGAGGACAGCGAGGCGCTCAGGTTCCGGCTCGCGACGCGCGCCCCGCGCGGCACGGCGCGGCTCACGGTGCTGCGCGGCGGGCGCGAGGTCGCGCTGTCGCTGCCGCTGGAGCCGCCGCCCGAGCGGCCCGCGCGCCAGGCGACGCTGATCCGCGGCAATCACGCGCTGGCCGGGGCCGAGGTCGGCAATCTCTCGCCCGCGCTCGCCGACGAGCTCGGTCTCGACCTGCTGGAGACCGGTGTCGGGATCATCGACGTGCGCGCGGGCTCGCCGGCCGCGCGCGTCGGCCTCCGGCCGGGCGACGTGATCCTGCGCATCGGCGGCAGCGAGGTGCGCGGCGTGCGCGACCTGCTCGTGGTGCTGGAGGCGCGCCGGTCCGGACCGTTCCGGATGGCGATCCGACGCGAGGGGCGCGTACTGGAGGCCACACTTGCCGGCTGACTCCGACCTGTTCGGCGTCGACGCCGCTGCAGCTTCCGTGCGCGATGATCCGTCGCGCCCGCTCGCCGACCGGCTGCGCCCAGCGACGCTCGATGAGGTGGTCGGGCAGGATCACCTGACCGGCCCGGAGGGTGCGATCACGCGGATGCTCGCTCAGGGCAGCCTCTCCTCGATCGTGCTCTGGGGTCCGCCCGGCACGGGCAAGACCACGATCGCGCGGCTGCTGGCCGAGCGCGCGGGGCTTGCCTTCGTCGCGCTCTCGGCGGTGTTCTCGGGGGTCGCTGACCTGAAGCGCGCCTTCGAGGATGCGCGCAAGCGTCGCGCCGCCGGCAGGCGCACGCTGCTGTTCGTCGACGAGATCCACCGCTTCAACCGCGCCCAGCAGGACGGGTTCCTGCCGGTGGTGGAGGACGGCACGGTGGTGCTGGTGGGCGCCACCACCGAGAACCCCTCCTTCGAGCTGAACGGCGCGCTGCTGTCGCGCTGCCGCGTGCTGGTGCTGAAGCGGCTGGACGACGCGGCGCTGGAGGCGCTGCTCGTCCGCGCCGAGCGTCTGGCGGATCATTCGCTGCCCGTGACGGCGGAGGCGCGCGCGGTGCTCTGCGCGATGGCCGACGGCGACGGGCGCTACTTGCTCAACCTTGCCGAGCAGCTGCTCGCGCTGCCGGCGGAGACCGAGCCGTTCGGCCCCGACGGGCTTGCGCGCGTGCTGGAGCGTCGTGCCGCGCTCTACGACAAGGACCGCGAGGAGCACTACAATCTCATTTCGGCCCTGCACAAGTCGATGCGCGGCTCCGACCCCGACGCCGCCCTCTACTGGCTCGCGCGCATGATCGCGGGCGGCGAGGACCCGCGCTACATCGCCCGGCGCGTGCTCCGCTTCGCCTCCGAGGACGTCGGGCTGGCCGACCCGACCGCGATCCACGCGGCGCTCGCGGCGTGGGAGACCTATGAGCGGCTCGGCAGCCCCGAGGGCGAGCTCGCGATCGCCCAGGCGGTGCTGCACCTCGCCGCCGCGCCAAAATCGAACGCTGCCTATGTCGCCTGGGGTGCGGCCCAGCGTTCCGCGCGCGCGACCGGCTCGCTGATGCCGCCCAAGCACATCCTGAACGCGCCGACGCGGATGATGCAGGAGCTCGGCTACGCCAAGGGCTACGCCTACGACCATGACACCGACGACGGATTCTCCGGCCAGGACTACTTCCCCGAGGAGATGGCGCGGCCGCGTTTCTACCGCCCGACCACGCGCGGGCGCGAGGCTGCCATCGCCGAGCGGCTGGCGGAATGGGAGCGGCTCAGGCAGAAGCGGCGTCCATGAGCGCCGTCGAGACCCGGACCGTTGCCGAGGATGAGGCGGAGGTCCGGCTGGACCGCTGGTTCCGCCGCCACTTCCCCGGCCTCACCCATGGCGCGCTCGCCAAGCTGCTGCGCACCGGGCAGGTGCGCGTGGACGGCCGGCGCGCCGAGACCGGCACGCGGCTCGCCCCCGGCCAGTCGGTGCGCGTCCCCCCGCTGGGCGACCTGAGCGCGCCGCGGCCGAAGCGCGCGTTCGACGTCGACCCGCACGACGCCAAGGAGCTCGAACGCCTCGTGCTCTTCCGCGACGCGAGCGTGATCGTGCTCGACAAGCCGTTCGGCCTGCCGGTGCAGGGCGGCCCGGGGATCGTGAAGAGCCTTGATGCGCTGCTCGATGCGCTGCGCTTCGGTTCCGACGAGCGCCCGCGGCTGGTGCACCGGCTCGATCGCGACACCACCGGCGTGCTGCTGGTCGCGCGCACGGCCGCCGCCGCGAGCCGGCTCGCCGCCGCGTTCCGTTCGCGCGATGCCGAGAAGACCTACTGGGCCGTGACGGTGGGCGTGCCGACCCCGCGTGAGGGACAGATCGACGCACCACTGGCGAAGCGCGCCGGGCTGCGCGGCGAGCGCGTCGTGTTGGCTGGCCGCGACGCGGACGATGCCGCGCGCGCGATCACCGACTACCGCACGCTCGATGCGGCCGGGCGGCGCGCGGCCTGGCTCGAACTCTCGCCGCTGACGGGACGGACGCATCAGCTGCGCGTGCACTGCGTCGGCATCTCCTGCCCGATCCTGGGCGATGCCAAGTACGGCGGGGCGGCCGCGATGCTGGACGGATTCCCGGAGCAGCTTCACCTGCACGCGCGCGGCATCGCGATCCCGCACCCCGAGGGCGGGGTGCTGCGCGCCGAGGCCCCATTGCCGCCGCACATGCGCGAGACCTTTGCCGCGCTGGGCTTTGCCGCGAAACGGCCGATCAAACCCGCGCGCGGTCCGGCCCGGCGCAGGTGACGTCCGCGCTACTGTCGGTCCCGGACACGAAGGAGGACGCCCCATGCGCATCCTGCGCTACACGCTGATCGGGCTCGGCGTGCTGCTGCTGCTGGCAGTGGCCGCGGCGGGGATCTTCCTCGCGACCTTCGATCCGGAGGCCTACAAGCCGCGCATCCAGCAGGCTGCGAAGCAGGCCACGGGGCGCGATCTGGTGCTCGATGGTCCGATCCGGCTGAAGCCCTCGCTACGGCCCACGCTCCAGGTCGAGACCGTGGCCTTCGCCAACGCCGAGTGGGGCAGCCGTCCGGCGATGGCGCGGCTGGCCTCGATGGAGGTGGCGCTGTCGGTGCTGCCGCTGATCCGCGGCGAGATCGCGGTCGATCGGATCGTGCTGGTCGAGCCCGACATCCTGCTCGAGACCGACGCGCAGGGCCGCGGCAATTGGGAGTTGCTGCCCAGCCCCGGCGCGCCGCTGGAGCCGCCGCCCGCTCCGGGGCAGCCGCCGGCCGAGCGCAAGGCGCCGCCCCAGATCGCGGTCGGCGAACTGCGGATCGAGCGCGGCACCGTGGCGTTCCGTGACGGCCGGACTGGCGAGACCATCACCGTGGTGATCCCCCGCCTCCAGGCCGCGCTCCCCCCCGGCGAACCGATGCGGCTCGACCTCGAAGCCACGCTCGACGGTACGGCGTTCACGCTCGCCGGCACCGCCGGGCCACTGGCGCGCCTGCTTGATCCCGCCGCACGCACGCCATTTCCGGTGGACCTGACGGTCGTGCTCGCGGGCGCGCGACTGGGGCTGAAGGGCACAATCGCCGAGCCGATGGCGGGCAAGGGCTACGACATGACCGTCGAGGCCAACGTGCCCGATCTCGCTCGCCTCGCTGCGGTGGTGCCGGGCGCACCGCCGGTGCCGGCGCTGCGCGGGATCGAGGTCTCCCTCGCCGCCCGCGACTCGGGCGGGTCGATACCGGAACTCCGCGCAATCCGGCTCGCCCTGGCGGAGAGCGATCTCTCCGCGCTCGTGCCCGGCGTGACGGTGCGGCGGATCGAGATCGCCGCGCCCGACACGACCGCCCCGATCCGTCTCGAGGCCGAGGCGGTGGTGAACGCGACGCCCGTGCGCGCCGAAGGTACGCTCGGCCCGCTCGCCGCGCTGATGCCCGGCGCGGCGGCGCAGGGTGCCTGGCCGATCGACGTCACCCTGGCGGCGGCCGATGCGCAGGCGACGATCAAGGGGCAGGTGATGAACCCGGCCTCGCCCGCGCCCACGGCCGACGTCGCGTTCGACGTCCGCGTCCCTGATCTCGCGGCGCTGTCGCGGCTCGCGGGCACGGCGCTGCCGGAACTGAAGGAGATCGCGGCCACCGGCAAGGTCGCAGGACCTGGCAACCGCGGGCAGGTGACGGTCAGCGACATGGCGCTGAAGGCCGGGGGATCGGATCTTGCCGGCACCCTGACCGTGACGCCCGCACCGCGGATGCGCGTGGAGGCCCGGCTGCAAGGCCAGCTGGTCGATGCCGACGCGCTGATCGCCGCGCTCGGGGGCGGTCAGCCTGCGGCGACACCAGGCGCCCCGGCGGCACCGGCCGCGAGACCTGCCTCGCCTCCGCCGCAGCGCATGATCCCGGACGATCCGCTGCCGCTCGACGCGCTGCGCGAGGCGGACGCGTCGGTGCGGCTCCAGCTCGCCACGCTCCGCCTCGGCGGCGCGGAGTATCGCGAGATCGCGGGCTCCCTCGCGCTCGACCGCGGCAATCTTCGGCTCGACCCGCTGAGCGCGACCGTGCCGGGCGGCGCGGTGACGCTGCGCCTGACCATGGACGCCTCGCGGCCCGAGCCGCCGGTGCGCCTGCAGCTCTCGGCCCCGTCGATGGAGTTGCGCCAGCTGCTGGCGGCCTATGGCAGCGGGTACCGCGTGGGCGGGCGCGTCGAGCTGGATGTCGATGTGCGCGGGAGCGGGGCCAGCCCGCACCGGATCGCCTCGACGCTGGACGGGCATGTCGGGCTGGCCGGCGCCAATCTCGACATCGACAACCGGCTGATCGATCTGGTCGCCGGCGAGCTCTGGCGCGCGCTGGTGCCGGGCGCGCCGCGCGACGGCGTGTCGAACGTGCGCTGCCTCGCGGTGCGGTTCGATTCGGCTGGCGGCGTGGCCGCTGCGCGTGCGTTCCTGTTCGACAGCAACCTGGCCAAGGTGGCCGGATCCGGCAGCCTGAATCTCGGCCCGGAGACGCTGGCGCTGCGCATTCTGCCGACCCTGAAGATGGCCGGCGGCGGCATCGCCGTGCCCGTGACCGTGCGCGGCACCTTCCTGAACCCGTCGATCCGACCGGATGCCGCCGGCGCGGTCGGCGCGCTCGGCCAGATGGGTGCGGGGGCGGCGGCCGGCGCCCAGGCTGGGGCCGTGGCGGGTCCGTTGGGCGCGATCGTTGGCGGCGTGGTGGGCGCCGCGCGCGGCGGGACCACCACCGACGACTGCCCGGCACAGCTTGCGATCGCGCGCGGCGGGCGACAGGGCGCGGCCCCTGCCGCCGAGACCGCGCCGGCGCCGCAGGAGCAGCCTCAGGCGCCGGCCCAGCAGCCGCAGCAGCAGCAGCGTCCGTCGAGCCCGTTGCAGCAGATCCTGCCGCGCCTCGGACGATGAAGCGGTTCTGGGTCCGCGCCGAACCGGTGGCGCGGGAGGGGGGATGGGGGGTCGCACTGGACGGAAGGCCGATGCGCCTGCCCTCTGGTGCGCCGCTGCTGGTACCGAGCCGGCCCCTCGCCGCGGCGATCGCCGAGGAATGGCAGGAGGCCGGCGGCACCACGGGCGCGGAGGTGACGCTGGAGGCGCTGAGGGTGACGCGCGTGATCGCGACGGCGATCGACCGGATCGCCCCGGCGCCGGCGGCGACCATCGACGCGCTCGCGGCCTATGGCGAGACCGACCTGCTCTGCTACCGCGCCGAGCACCCGCCCGAACTCGCCGCGCGCCAGGCCGAACGCTGGCAGACGCTGCTGGACTGGGCCGCACTGGCGCTCGACGCGAAGCTGACCGTTACGTGCGGCGTCGTCCCCGTCGCGCAGCCGCCGGCGGCGCTCGCCGCACTCCGCGCGGCGCTGGCGCGCCGCACGCCGCTGGCGCTCGCCGCGCTTGGGATCGCCGTGCCGGCGCTCGGCTCGCTGGTGCTGGGGCTGGCGCTGGCGGAGCGGCGGATCGGCCCCGACGAGGCCCATGCGCTCGCTGCCCTCGACGAGGCGTTCCAGGCCGAGGCATGGGGCGAGGACGACGAGGCCGCAGCGCGGCTCGCCGCGATCGCCGCGGACGTGCGGCTGGCCGCGCGCATCCTCGCGCTCGCCGAGCCCGAGCGGGTGACGTGAGGACCGTTCGGATCCTCGTCTCGGGCAGGGTGCAGGGCGTCGGCTTCCGGGCCTTCGCCGCGCGCCAGGCGGACCGGCTCGGCATTGATGGCTGGGTGCGCAACCTGGAGGACGGCAGGGTCGAGGCGCTGGCGGCCGGCGAGGAGACGGCGGTTGCCGAGTTCATCGCCGCCCTGAAGCGCGGTCCCCTGATCGCGCGCGTCGCGTCGGTCGAGGTGATCGAGGCGGCGGATCAACCGCCGGCTCCAGGGTTCCTGCAGCTCGGGTAGCGACGCCCGCTTGCCGCGCGTCCAGGAACGGGAGACGGTGGTATCGTCACCGATCGGTCGTGCGGTGGAGGAGGGCGGATATGCGTTGGGCAATCCCGGTGATACTCGCCGTGCTGGCCGCAGAACCGGCCGCGGCACAGCCCGAGCCGATCGCGCGCACCAATGCGGAGTCATTCCAGGCCTGTCGCGAGGCGGGGGGCACGCCCTCGCTGAACCCGGGCTACGAGACCCGCGTGGACCTGAACGGTGACGGGATCGAGGACTACATCCTTGATTTCCAGCAGTTCACCTGTGCCAACGCGTGGTCGTATTTCTGCGGCTCGGCCGGCTGTCCGCTCGCGGTGTTCATTTCGAGCGGTGGCGGATTCAAGAACCAGTCGCTCGGGCACGTCCAGGGATGGCGGCTGATCCAGGGCTCGCCGCCGGTGATCGAGGTCTCGCTGCACGGCGCGATGTGCCGTGCCGGCGGTATCGGGAGCGAGGGCTGCACGCGCGCGTTTGCCTGGAACGGCCGCGAGCTGGCCCAGCTCGGCGGACCGGCGCGGCCGCCGGCCCAGCCCGCGCCGGCACCGCAGGCGGCCCGCCCGCCTCCGCCGCCTTCGCCGGGCGACTGGTCGCTCCGCCCCGTCGCCGGCCGCACGCCCGTCGCGACCGTCGCGGGGCCCGGCGTGATCCACTCGGTCTCGCTGCTCTGCTTCAACGGCGCGCCGGTGGTGGCGCTGGCGCTGCGCGGGAGGCCGAGCGTCAGCCGGGCCACCGTGACCTTCCTGTTCCCCACGCTGGGCCGGGTGGACCACCCGATCGGCCAGCAGCCGGGGGGTGGCCAGAATGTCTGGTACGCGGATCTGCGCCGCTCGCGCCTGCCGCAGTTCCTTGCGGGCCGCGACAGCCAGGCGACGGTTGCGATCAACGGCGCGCGCCAGGGCACGATGTCCCTTCGCGGCTCGACCGCGTCGATCCGCTCGGCGCTGGAGTCCTGCTACCGGTTCTGAGCCGCCGTCACGCGGTCGCGGCCGAGAGCCGCTGCGCGGCGCGGAAGGTCGGGCGCGACATGGCCGCGCTCAGCGCGACGGCCACCAGCACCGCCCCCGCGTGCCAGACCAGGATCATGATCGCGGCGTCCAGATGATGGACCAGCGACAACCCGACCGAGGCCAGCATCGCGACCGACAGCACGCCGACCGCCGCAGTCGGCACCGGGCGGATCGGCCCGGCATGGCGCAGCGCGAACAGCATCGCACCCCCGAGCGGAACGGTGAGCGCCAGGATGAAGCCGAGGCAACCCCAGGAGGTGCCGAGCGCGATCCCGTCGGGACCGAGCCGGACGAAGTCGGACACGCAGCCCCAGCCGAGGCTCGCCACCCAGAGCCCGAAACCGGGCAGGGGCAGCAGCGCCCAGGAGTCCGACCGGTCGGGCAGGGCGAGGTGGAACGCCGCGAGCGCCGCCAGCACCGCCGTCGCGACCGCCGCGGCGAGCTGCACGACCTCCCACGGTTCGGCAAGGCGCGCCGCGAGGTCGGGGCGGAACCCCTTGAGCGCCACCACCGCCCCGATCACCGCCACGGACAGTGCAAGCCACCCGGCGGCCCGCACCAACGGCGGGCGGAGCCGCCTCACCGGTCCGAGGTCAGCAACCAGCGAACCAACCAGCTCCTCGGTGCGCACCCTTCAGGTCCTCTCGTCGCCGACGACCCGGCGCCGCAACGCCAGGATCGCCCGGTGGGTCGCCACCTTCAGCGCCGTGACGGACTGTCCGGTCCGAGTCGACGCCTCGGCGAGGCTGAGCTCCTGCAGCTTCAGGAGCTCGATCGCCTGGCGCTGCCCGGGAGGCAGGTCCGCCACCGCCGCCCGGACATCCCGGGCCTGAAGACGGCTTTCCCCTTCATTCGTCGAGGAACCCGCCAAGGTTTCGTGGTGGAGGTCGGTCAGCTCCTCCTCGCGGCCAGCCCGGCGCGAGACGGAGCGGACGCGGTCGAGCGCCCGGCGCTCGGCGATCGCGGCGAGCCAGGGCCGGATCGGCCGGGCCGGGTCGTAGGTGTGGCGGATCTGGTGGATGGTGAGCAGGGCATCCTGCACCGCGTCCTCGACATCCGCCTCGCCGCGCAGGCGCCGCCGTGCCACCCCGCGCAGGAACGGCACGATCTCGCGCAGCAGCCGGTCATAGGCACGCCGGTCGCCGTCCTGGGAGGCGGCCATCAGGCCCGACCACCCCTGGTCGCGGTCCCCGAACGCTGTCGCCATGGTCTCCATCGGCGGTCCTCGCAGCGATCCTGTCCGCATTGCAGGCGGGACGCTACGCCGGATCGGCGGCTGGCGTCGAGGAATGGAGTCGATAGCCGGCCGCCATGGTGCCGGGGCGGCCTGGGGAGGGAACCGATCCGACCGCCATACGTTGACGTATGGTGCCCCAGGGACCCCAGGAGGATCGATGCCCGTGTCCGTGCCCTTGCCCGTGCCGCTCGGCCGCCTCGCCTCCGCTGCGGTCGCGCTCTGGCTTGCGCCGCTGGCCGCGCTCGCCGATGAACGCTGCGATCGCGGCCCCGTGCGCGCCGAGCTCGCGATCGAGATCGCGCGCGACGTTGGCGTCGCGCTGATCAAGGAACTCGAATGCGACGACGACCGCTGGGAGGTGGAGGGTCGGGACGCGCGCGGCCACGAGATCAAGGTCGAGATCGATCCGCGGACGGGACGGGTGCTGAAGGTCGAGCGCGACTGACCCGCCCGGCTCAGTGCCCGCCCGGCTCAGTGCCCGCCCGGCTCATACCAAGTCCTTCTGAGCGAGACTCACAAGGGGGATTCCCCGACGCGGGCGGGATCTGATACCAAGTCCTTCTGAGCGAGACTCCCAAGGGGGATTCCCCGACGCGGGCGGGATCTGATTCAAGCGGGCGAGCAATGGAGCTTTGCCATGGGTCAGCCGCTTCCCCTCCGCCCCGACTACGATGCCCCTGCGCTGCGCGCGCTGGCGCGGCGCTCGAAGGACGCCGCGCAGGCGCGGCGGCTGCTGGCGCTGGCGGCGATCTACGACGGCGGGGCGCGCTCGGAGGCGGCGCGGCTTGGCAACGTCACCCTGCAGATCGTGCGGGACTGGGTGCTGCGCTTCAACGCCGAGGGACCCGACGGGCTGCGTGACCGCAAGGCGCCCGGCGCGAGGCCGCGGCTGACGGAGGCGCACCGCCGGGCGCTGGCGGCGCAGATCGAGCGCGGCCCGATCCCGGCGCTCCACGGGGTAGTGCGCTGGCGGCTGGTCGACCTCGGCCAGTGGCTGTGGGAGGAGTTCCACGTCTCGGTCTCGAAGCAGACGCTGAGCCGGGAGCTGCGCGCGATGGGCTACCGCAAG